>CAMFLD010000051.1 GCA_945957245.1 uncultured Flavobacterium sp.
CTTGAGAGGTTTTGGAAGCTTTATCATTAAAACAAGAGCTGAAAAAACGTGTAGAAACATTTCTAAAAACACGACTATCAAAATCCCGGCACACAATATTCCTGCATTCAAACCTGCAAAAGTATTTGTAGAAGCAATTAAAACTAACACTGAAGTAGCAGTATAAAACTTATTTATTAATCACAAAAACACCAGCGTATGCCAAGTGGTAAAAAAAGAAAAAGACATAAGGTAGCGACCCACAAAAGAAAAAAACGTGCGAGAGCTAACCGACACAAAAAGAAAAAGTAGTTCTAAACTACTTTTCTTTTTTTAGAAAACGTTCATTGAAATTGGGAGAAGACAATAGAAAAAAGAACAAACAGGAAAGACTATTACACAGCCTGACTTTTTGGTTTCTTGCTTTTTATTTCAATCCCACCGGGTAAAACAATACCTGTTTAAAATGTTTAATCCATCTGTGTAGAAGTTGGAGGCTGGAGGCTGGAGGCTGAAAGAAATATTCTTTCATCTAACATCCTGCATCTGACACCTGACATTGCAGATATAAATTTACAACATGAATAAAGAATTAATCATCCGTAGTGGTGACGATGCTGTAGATTTTGCCTTATTAAAAGATGGAAAACTAATTGAATTACACAAACAGGAAGAAACAAGCAACTTTCAGGTAGGTGATATCTTTATCGCCAAAATCAGAAAGCCAGTTCCGGGACTAAATGCCGCTTTTGTAAATGTAGGCTACGAAAAAGATGCCTTTTTACATTACCATGATTTAGGTCCAAACTTTGCTTCCTATTTGAAATTCATAAAACTTGTAAGCACAGGTAAACAAAAAGATTTCTCCCTAAAAAACTTTCAGTTTGAAAAAGAGATTGACAAGGACGGAGCCGTTGCAGATATTCTCAACGCTAACCAATCCATTTTGGTACAGGTTGTAAAAGAACCTATATCAACTAAAGGCCCAAGGATCAGCTGTGAGCTTTCCTTTGCCGGCCGATTTTTGGTTTTAGTGCCTTTTTCCGACCGTGTTTCTGTTTCACAAAAAATAGATTCCAAAGAAGAAAAAGACCGTCTTAAAAAATTGGTACAATCTATCAAACAAAAAGGTTTTGGTGTTATTGTGAGAACAGTAGCAGAAGGCAAAAGTATAGCCGAATTAGAAAAAGATTTGCAGAACCTTATGAACAGGTGGACTGCAATGTGCAAAAAATTACCAACTGCCCATCATCCGTCAAAAGTATTAGGAGAACTTAACAAAGCCTCTTCTATACTAAGAGACGTATTTAACGATACTTTTACCAGTATTCAGGTAGATGATGAAGAGTTGTACCATGAAACAAAGGACTATTTAGCCGAAATAGCTCCGGAGAAACAAAAAATTGTTAAGCTTTATCAGTCGAAAGACACACCATTGTTTGAAAAATATCATATTGAGCGTCAAATAAAGACCTCGTTTGGACGAACTGTTTCCATGAGTAAAGGTGCCTATCTCATCATAGAACACACCGAAGCACTCCATGTCATTGACGTAAACAGCGGAAACCGTTCCAACAAGGCCAACAACCAGGAAGATACTGCCCTGGAAGTTAATATGATTGCTGCAGCAGAAATAGCAAGGCAGTTACGCCTCAGAGATATGGGTGGGATTATCGTAATCGATTTTATCGACATGAAAGATCCTGACAATCGCCAGGTGCTGTTCAATTTCCTTCGTGAGGAAATGAGCGATGATAAAGCCAAACACAAAATCTTACCGCCAAGTAAATTTGGACTGGTTCAAATTACCAGACAGCGCGTAAGGCCAGAAGTTAATATCGAAACCAGAGAAGAAAATCCGAATAATATAAATGGCGAAATTGATGCGCCAATACAAATTATCGATAAGATTTCCTTTGCTCTGGAAAAGATAGTCAAAGACCACAGCGGCGTGAAACTAAATGTTCACCCTTTTGTGGCAGCTTACCTTAAAAAAGGTTTTCCATCATTACGTTCAAAATGGTTTTTTGAACATAAGAAATGGGTGAAAATCATACCTCGTGACGCTTACACGTATTTAGAATACCGATTCTTTGACAATGAAGGAAAGGAAATCAAAGCTTAAAAACAAAAACCGCTTTTCGAAAGATGAGCGGTTTTTTTATTTGTAGCAATTCCGGCTGTCCGCTATATCTGCCTACAGCAGGATGCCGCTCCCATCCGGGCTAGGCTAATCTCTTATAATCTCAATTTTTCTGCTGATGTCGTTCCCAAACTCATCCTCAACAGTAATGTAATGGAATCCTGTTTCAGCTTCAATAGGCATTTCATGGAATGTCTGGGTAGTGCCTTTATAAACATTATCCACATACCAATAAAGTTTAGCTTTCTTATTCGAATGTGCTACCTTCAATATCACAGGTTGAATATTGCTGTTAAAATCCTTAGCAAGATAGATTTTGCTGTTCGTTTTTGGATAAATAAAATCCATAACCGATTGCTGTGTTGGTTGGCAGTCCTCCCGAAAAGGCGGTAAAGGCTTATAATCTATATGCAGGCTTTTATAGTACCATTCCATCACCGGAGGCAGGACAAACCATTTTTGGGTTACAATTTTATCCACATCCTCACAGCTGCTGTTCACCCTATATTGCCCTGTTGCATCCAAATGCACCAACTTGTGATAAGGACAAACAGATGTTTTCAATCCTTTTCTGGGAACCAACTGTTTAACTTTAGGGCAATCATCCTGAGCTAAGTGACCGCTCAAAGCACAAACCTCAGCATATTGCAAATCGTTCAATGGCGTTTGGAACCATTTTTTTCTTGGCAATAAATTAAAAACATCAAACAAAATCGGCGCAGCACTTCCTACGCCGGTCAACTCTGGTCTTCCTTCGCCACTGGCATTTCCAACCCACACTCCAACAACATATCTTGAGTTGGTTCCTATAGCCCAGGCATCACGGTTTCCAAAACTGGTTCCCGTTTTCCAGGCAAGTTCTAATGAAGAATCATAAAACTTCCAGGCCTCATCACCTTCAGGTCGGTTTACCTCTTTCATGGCATTGTAAGTAAGATAAATAGAACCCGCTCCCAATATCGTTTTCTGATAACTGTCTTCTCCATAATCCTGCTTAAATCCGTCAACATAATTCAACTCCGCAAACTCCTTGGTTCTGTATTTCCCATCAGAAGCATTGAAATAATTCAAAGTGGAAGAAAGATTAGCATACGTTCGACACAAATCCCACAAATTGCTTTCCGCACCACCAAGAATAAGAGACAAACCATAATGGTCAGGATGCTTATTAATATTGCTTAGTTTCAGTTTTTGGGTCAATTCATAAAAATTATTCACTCCATGCTCCTGAAGCATCAATACTGCAGGTATATTCAACGAACGGGATAAAGCACGCTGTGCCGGAACTGCACCATCAAATGAATGATTGAAATTTTCCGGAGTATATCCTGAAATCTGAGTCGGAATATCAGCAACGAGTGTATTAGGTAGAAGTTCCCCATCATCAAGCATCGAGGCAAAAAGAAGAGGTTTTAATATACTTCCGGTACTTCTTGGAGAACCAATAATATCTACATCCTTGTCATGGTCTTTATCTGTTGGTGAATTCCCCACATAACTAATAATATTCCTATTCTGAATATCAATAACAATTACCGCCAGATTATGGACTTCATTCTGTCTATATTGATTATAATACTGTGCTGTAATCTGATTAACCCTGTTCTGTAGAGAAACATCAATCGTAGTTTTGATACGTTTCCCTTCATCTGTTTTAGCTACACGTTGAAGCAAATGAGGAGCAATTTGAGGCACGGCATAAGGTTTTTGCGGCAATGGCTCATGGATTGATAAGTCATAAGTAAGTTGGTCTATTATTTTTTCATTGTAGAGCTTTAGCAATAAAGCGTTACGTTTTTTAAGCAGTTTGATTTGGTTTTTACCCGGATAAATCAAACTTGGAGCATTGGGCAAAACCGCCAGCGTGGCACTTTCCGCCCACGATAATTGGTGTGACTGAACGCCAAAGTAACGCCAGGAAGCCATTTCCAAGCCAACCACATTTCCTCCGAAGGGAGCATGAGCAGCGTACAATTCCAGAATTTTTTCCTTTGAATACCGAAACTCTAATCGGGTGGCCAGAACCATTTCAATGATTTTCTCGAAATAGGTACGCTTCTTATTTTTCCTTGACAAACGAATAACCTGTTGTGTCAGCGTACTTCCTCCTCTCACTATTTTTCCGGCCGCGTTATTTTGCCTGACTGCTTTAACCATAGCCACCGGATTGAAACCGAAATGCTTGTAAAAATGCTCATCTTCATAATATACAATGCATTTTTTGAATTTATCCGGTACGCTGTCTTTCGCAGGAAAGCGCCACTGCCCATCCCGGGCAATTTTAGCTGCTAAAAGTTCCCCATCACTACTTTCAATAACAGTAGAATAAGGTTCTTCAAAAAGCGTTCGTGGTAATGAAAAGTAATATACGACTAGAAGCAAAAAGGCAATGGCCGATTTCTTTGGGTTTCGCTTAATATAATTGAGGATGCGTTGCCATAACGCAATAAAATATGTTTTCACGTTTCTAAAATTAAGATATCCGACAGACTTAAAGCCTGTCGGATCTATAATTTATTTTACCACCTCAACCCACTGTCCTTTAGTTCTTGCAAGGAAGTCATTGTCATACATAGCTTCACATTGAAGCCCAGGAAGGTAATATTTACCCAAATAAGAGGCGTTCAGCAGTATTTTGAACTTACGGGTTTCATTGGCAGCCAAACCAAAATAATAGTTAGCCCTATCATCCCGAATGTCAATATAATCAGCCACATTGTTTGTAGCGTCCCCGAAATCAGTATAACGTGTATTCACAATCTCAAATCCGGAAGGTAATATCTGCGAAAGCGCTATATTCTCTACACGCTCATTTTTGCGGTTAGTTAATGTTACTTCAGCATAAAATTCCGTTCCCTGAGCAATTTTTGTTACCGAAATTGGATTTCCCTTGCGGTCTTTGAAAATTACACTGGCCGAAAGATTGTTTTGAACCACTTTTTCATTTCCAACAGGTAGTATTCCGCTGTTTAAGACTCTGACAAATAGCGTATTGTTTTTATTGTTTTTGATAGTTATAGCATTGGCTCCCATTTTTACAGCCAAATTACGTTGGGCAACCGTTTTATCGGTATTGATGACTACCGGTTTTCCGGCATTGCTGTACTGTACAGAAACTCCTTTGCTACCATTTAATTTTGCAAATTTTGACATGGCGTACAAACTATAAGCTGTAGTTTGCGTACTCATCCATTCATCACTTGACAGGTTTTTGGCCAATTTGGTTGCCATGGCAAATGCTTTTTGTTTTTGTCCCAATAAAATAAGTGTCTCCAATGCCATTGCTCTATTCCTGTCAGCCGAACCGTAATAGTAATAATAAGTATCATTCTGTTCGTCAATGAATGAGTTATTCAACAATGCCAGTCCAGCCGAATTTTGTTTCACCAAAGCATAGGCAGCGGCCAGACGCAGTTTACTTTCATTAGAAATACCTACTGTTTCCCGCAATCTGTTCATAGAAGCCAAATCGGCTGAACCTGCTAAAGCCAGAGTGTACAAACGATACGCCTGAGCCAGATCGTTACCATATTGCTTTTCAAAACGCCATTGTTTTGCCATTTTCTGCTGATAGGAAATCCATTTTGATTTAAAATTAATCGGAAGAACATAACCTTTCTTATCTGCCTCAATCAGGAAATGTCCAGCGTAGGAGCTTCCCCAATCATTGGCTTCAGCATCACCCGGCCAATAAGAAAACCCTCCATTGGCTACCTGGAAATTACCTAATCGTTGAATTGCCGCAGTAACATTTTTCTGGATATTCTGTTTACGTACAGCATCCAAATCCATAATATCAGTCAGGTAAAGCTGAGGAAATACTGAGGATGTCGTCTGTTCCACACAACCGTGAGGATATTGAATCAGATAATCCAAACGACGGTTGAAATCAATAGTTGGAACTGAAGAGATTTCGATTTTGGCACTATTGCTTCCGCTTACGCCAAAAGTTTTCCATGAGATAGACTGAGTGCTGTTCGGATTAATAACAACATCGGAATAAGCATTGGTTACCGGATTAGGATTGGTCACATCAATCTCAACAGAATAAGTTGATTTTTCCTTACCGGAAGTCGCTATAATATCTATTTTACCTATTCCGGTTGAACTTCCTACTTCGAGGTTAAAATAAGCCATTTTCTCATCTGGCTCAGTGAATTTCACAATTTGTGATGCACTTCCTACTACTCTTACCTTGCTGTTTGGTTTAATCTGTAACGTTACATTTTTGATTTGTTTCTCGGTAGCGAACAGAGTAACCGGAATGGTTACTTTTTCCGAAGGAGAAATTTTTCTAGGCAATGATGCCAATATCATCAATGGACTTCTTACCTGAGTAGCTTTTTCTGCCATACCATAAGCGCTGGTCTTAGCATCGGCAGCAACAACCATGGTTCGCACTGAGCCTATATATTTTGGCAAAGTTATTTTATGGGTTTTGGAACCTCCATCCAATTCAAACGGACCATAAAATAATACTACCGGTTTAAACCGGTTGGCTTTTTTCGCCTTACCTCCACCAGCTTCAGCATCACCACCAATACTAAATACTTGGTTAACTTTTCCTCCGTAAGCTCCAATTACATCATCATAAATATCCCAGGTACGCACCCCAAGAGCCTCACGGGTATAGAAACTTTCCCAGGCATTCGGAGTTTTGAAACGTGTAAGATCAAGTAGTCCTTCGTCAACAACCGCTATGGTATAGGTCATCTTTTTTCCGTGCTTTTCAGAAACTTTTACATTTACCGTTTGCTCCGGTCTCAATACGTCAGGCATCGAGATTTGTGGTTCAAGTACTGTATTTTTATCTACAACTCCTATTGGAACAATACCATACATCCTTATTGGCGAATCATTTTTGGTGGAAGCATGGGGCTGTAGCAGTGAAATGTTGATATATACATTTGGAGCCATTTCACCAGTAATAGGAAGTTCCACCGTAGTTTCTCCTTTTTCGGTTTTGGCCCAAAGGGTTTTGATTACTTTGGTTCCGTTTTCAACCGAAATCAAGGCTCTTCCACCTTCACTTGACGGGAAGAAAATCTTGGCTTTATCACCTACATTGTAATCGGTTTTATCTGTTGAGAATTTCAGCATTGTTGCGGATTCTCCATCACCATTTCTTGATTTTGCCGACCAATAAGGCATGTCGATATAAACTCTGGTTCCGGTAGCATGTCCGTCAACAGGATCTGATACCCTTACAAGATAATTACCCCAATCTTCATCTCTTACCGAAAAAGCAATACTTGCTTTTCCTGAATTATCTGTATTGACAACAAAATTCCTATAGGCAATTGTGGAACTGGAAGTATTATAATTTGAAAGGTTATCGTGTGAAGCATCCCACCACCAGCGCGACTGCATGCGGTAAACGTTTACCTCCAATCTTCTTCCTGCTCTCGGTCTTCCGTTTTCACTCAGTGCAACAATATCAAAACGGTTGTTTTTTCCTGTTTCAATCATACCATACTTATTGGGTTCCGGGGATTTTAAACCAATATAAGTCTGATAAGGTGAATACAATGTAGAGGATACATCGGTACTCACGTCACCTCCGTTTTCATAAACCTTGGTAATAAAAGCTGCCCGAAGCATTCCGGGTGCTTCGCCTTCGATATTTGGTTTAATTGGAATAGAAGCTCTTCCGTTGCCGTCAACTTTTCCTGAAAAAATATTTACTTCTTCAGTAGAGAATCGTTTAGTTGGATCATCAAATACATATTTGTCGTATCCTTTGAATGTTGTCTGCTCCTGAGAAAATTTTGCCTGCACTTCAGTCTTCAAATCTTTCCCCACAGCGCCATGTAGCCACAGCACCTGGATATTATTGATATTTTCCTTGCTGGCGGACAGTATTGGTTCGTTGAAGCTGTTTTTGATTTTAAGGCGGTTGGGTTTGATAGTTTCTACTTTTATGTTTTTGTAGAAACGTGCTCCGCCTATACTTACTACGGCTTCCCAGCTTCCTGTTGGCGCATCGTCATTTGTTGGTACCACAAAGGTATAATGGTTGAGTTCATTCAGTTTCTGAACCGATTGATATACTGTTTTTCCGTGAGGGTCATTCAGTCTTAATTTTACCGGATGCGAAGGCGGAAGTTTGTTGGCATTATCGTTCAATATGAAAGAAAGATACATCGTATCTCCCGGGCGCCAAACGCCCCTTTCTCCATAAATGTATCCTTTAAGACCTTTTTGCAGTGTTTCTCCGGAAACATCAAAATTACTTACGGATAAAGAAAGTTCATCATCCAATTTCAGGTAAGTGCTTTGGTCACCATCAGTAACAATAGCAAAATAGGCAAATTTAGCTAACTGAAATGTTGCCATTCCGTCACCGTCTGTTGATGCGGAAGCTATTTTCTGCTGTTGGTAATTGTACAAATCTACAGTTGCTCCTGAAACAGGTTTGGTAGACACAATATCACTTACAGCTATTACAACTGATTTGTCAGTACCTCTTTTGGCAATAACTCCTAAATCTGTTGCAAGAATATTGGTTCCAATTTTGGCATTATAATAGTAATAGTCGGTACACGGGTCGCCACTTTCATTGTAATCATACTCTTCATCATAGTAATAATACTCTGAACTGGTTCCGCTATAATTTACATCATCTTCACTAACCTCTTCTTCATCATTATTTTCTTCACTTTCTGTAGTGGTATTAGTGCATCGGTATAGAGAATATTTTTTCTTAAAGGAAAATTCTACCCGGTAAATTGCTCCCGGCTCCGGTTTGATAATTTTTGAAATATCAAGTGCATAAGTATTCCATCGGGTATAATCGAGCAGATTGTTCTGCTTGAGTTGTATGGTTGATTTGGCAATGGGTTGACTCACCTGTCTCAGGTTCCGTGTCCCGTTGAGTTCGTTATCCTGCAGGAACTGCATGATGTTGTTTTTGTAGATTTTATAAACCTTAATATCAACAGCGTTCAGATTAGCCGCTTCAAAATTGATTTTTAAATTATTGGAACTCGGTAAAATCGTTCCGCTTTTCATGAATTTTACTCCGGGTTTTATCTGTTCAAATGATAACTTCTGAGAGTAATTACTTTTCATTTTAAATCCATCAATACTCTCTATTCCCTGGAAAACTTCTACAAGTTTACTTCCGGAAAATGCCTGCTCTATTTCTGCTGTAGCAATAGCAGGTGCGGCGTATGTTGCTACAGAAGCTGTGGTATCTACAACAGTCGAATCGACTGCAGCCGCTACAGCCGTAGTTTCATTTTCGGTTCCCTTATCCACGGAAGAATTGGTAGGTTCTTTGTCGAAGAAAACCTTTAATACATTCCCCATAGTAGAGAATTTAAGGTTTTTGGTGTTTTCAATAGATACTAAACCTTTAAAATCCTGATCCTTCTTTAATGGGTCTGAAAAATTAATCAACACCGACTGGTTGTTGGCATCTCCAACTTCGATGGTAAGTACCTTGAATTGATTTTTACCGGGAATTGGAAATTGTACGCTACCCTTCTGGTCGATATCAACATCATCACCATCCCAGGCTATATTGATTTTACTATCGTAATCAAAGCGCTGAATACTGTCAATTATAAATTTGAATTCGGTTTTGGTGCTGGTTGCCTTATCAAATTTTATTTTTAAATCTTTGTCATTCTGGGTGGCTTTGATGATTTTCTGAGCATCTTCCATGCTCAGGTTATCGGCTGTTTTTAGGGTTCCGTTTAAGTAGTACCAATCTTTACTGTATGACTGTAAGTCATTGGTGTTGACTATAAAATCCTGTTTGATGGTTTTTACGGAAAAATTAAAATCCGCCAGTTCCTTTGGAACTTTGTTGGTAATTTTTGAAAGATGCAGGGTGATTTGGTATAAGGTGTTTTGCTCTAGTTTCCCTTTAGGTACAAAAGCAATAGTATTATTGGAAAGCGCTACAACTTTTCCGCTCACACTTGGGGAGATATCAAATAAATCTTCATCTATTTCCTGATTAGGCTGCCAGTCGCTTTTATTGAATGCAAGCTGCACCCTAAAATCGGAGTTGACGGAGACGAAACCTGATGAAAATCCTGAAATGTATTCCTTAAAAAGAGTGGGATCTGAATCAAAATCGGAAGCCGATTTTTTAGAACAGGATTGCAATAAAAAGATTGCAACGAACAAGCCAAAAATCTTGTTGGTTTTCATGGTTGTAATAGAGTTATTTGTTAGAACTTATTTTTCTGAGGACTACCTCAATTTTATTCCTGTATGATAAAAGTATCAAAATATTTTTACTGATATTATTTTATGACTTTTTTCCTGTAAAAATTATTTGTCTGTATACTTTTTAAACTTTCAAATCTGAAGGGTCGTACAACCATGAAAAACATTTCCAATACCCTGATTTGTTATTTTAACTATTAAATTTCAAATCAATAATCGTACCAAATTTTTTGTTAAATTATTTTCTCTTTTCTGCAAAAAAACGAAGCATTAAATCAGCACATTCATTGGCCATAACACCTCGTATCACTTGGGTTTTGGGGTGGATTTTTGTTCCCATATTTTCAAATCCGCGGTTTTCGTCTAAAGCTCCAAAAACGATTTTGGAAATCTGGCTCCAGTATAGAGCACCGGCACACATCTGACAAGGTTCGAGAGTAACATAAAGCGTGCATCCTTTGAGGTATTTCCCTCCCAGATAATTGGCAGCCGAAGTAATGGCCTGCATTTCAGCATGGGCAGTAACATCATTCAACATTTCGGTAAGGTTGTGGGAACGGGCAATAATTTTGTTGTCAATGACTATAACAGCACCTACCGGAATTTCTCCCTTGTCAAAAGCCAGTTCGGCTTCCTGCAGGGCTCTTTTCATAAAATACTCGTCTGTGAAAGGATTTTCCATGAAACAAAAATACGATTTTGGGAATATCTTCGTTATTAATATTGAAAACCAACCTTTACTCCCATGGAAAATAAATTCAAAGTAACGATTCCAAAGCCCTGCCATGAAGATTGGGATAAAATGATACCTGATGAAACCGGAAGGTTTTGTCATAGCTGCACTAAAAGCGTGGTAGATTTTACC
>CAMFLD010000052.1 GCA_945957245.1 uncultured Flavobacterium sp.
TCTTGTGGCTGCATCAATTGGTTTGCTTCAAAATGACATCAAAAAAGTACTGGCCTATTCTACGGTTTCCCAATTGGGATTAATGTTTGTGGCTTTAGGATTTGGTGCATATAATGTTGCTGTTTTCCATGTTATTACACATGCTTTCTTCAAAGCTTGTTTGTTCTTGGGTTCAGGTTCGGTTATACATGGATTACATGGGGAACAGGATATGCGTAAAATGGGTGGCCTTCGCAAAGCAATGCCTGTTACATATTGGACCATGATGATTTCTACTTTGGCTATAGCTGGTATCTTCCCGTTTGCAGGTTTCTGGTCAAAAGACGAAATTTTGATGGTAGCTTTCGAACATAACAAAGTACTTTGGGTAATCGCTTCTATAGCTTCTATTATGACCGCTTTTTATATGTTCCGTTTGATGTACCTGACTTTCTTCAACGAGTTTAGAGGAACAGAAGAGCAAAAGCATCATTTACATGAAAGCCCAAGTCTTATCACTATTCCTTTGGTAATATTGGCTGTATTGGCTCTTATCGGTGGTGCTATTAATCTTCCGGGAAGTAATTGGTTAAACCATTTCCTTGAACCGATTCTTTTTGCAAAACATGAAGAGCATGCTTTAGGTTCGAATGAATTTATGCTTATGGGTATCGCCTTGGCCGGAGCCATCTTTGGTATCGTTTGGGCTTATTCAAAGTATATCAAACAAAAATTTGTACCAAAAGAAGATGCAGAAATTACAGGTTTCAGCAAAATCATCTATAACAAATACTATGTGGACGAATTTTATACTTTCCTGATTGTGAAACCTATCAATGCCCTTTCTAATTTCTTCAGAACGACATTAGAAACAGCATTAGGAAAATTAGTTTTCGGATTTGGAACGGTAGCAAATGGTCTTGGTACCCAAGGTAAAAAATTACATAACGGAAGTGTCGGATTGTACTTGTTTGCCTTTGTAATTGGCGTTGTTGCCATAGTAACTTATTTATTTATAGCTCAATAATTCTTAAATAATGGATGTAACTACTCTATTAATTTTACTACTGGTTGGCGCCATAGCCACTTATATTTCAGGGGATAAATTAGCTTCAAAAGTAGCTTTTGCCTTTAGTTTGGCCGGACTTGGTTTGTCGTTAGTTTTACTTTCAACGTACAACAATAATGGTGATATCAGCTTTATGGCTAATTGGATTGATGTGCCTAAAGTTGCTCTGGCTTTTCAGGCTGATGGTCTTTCCATGGCAATGGTATTATTGACTACAGCATTGACTCCACTGATTATTCTTTCTTCCTTTGGAAATACATTTAACAATTCTAAAAATTTCTATGCTTTAGTGTTATTCATGTCATTTGCAATGACCGGAACATTCCTTGCAGCTGACGGATTGTTGTATTATGTATTTTGGGAACTGGCGTTGATTCCAATTTATTTTATTGCACTTATTTGGGGAAATGGCGATGCGGATGAACGTAAAAAAGCGGTGTTGAAGTTCTTTATTTATACTTTAGCAGGTTCATTATTTATGCTGATTGGCTTTGCTTATCTTTATTCAAAAGCAAACAGTTTCCTGCTTGAAGACTTGTACAGTTTAAAATTGACTGCAACAGAACAGTTTTATATATTCTTTGCTTTCTTTTTAGCTTATGCTATCAAAATTCCAATCATTCCTTTCCATACCTGGCAGGCTAAAGTTTACCAAAAAGCACCTACTGTAGGAACCATGCTTTTATCGGGTATCATGTTGAAAATGGGATTATACAGTGTTATCCGTTGGCAATTACCAATCGCACCGGATGCTGCGATACAGTATATGCCAATGCTTATCGGATTGAGTATAGGTGGTGTAATCTATGGTTCTATAGTGGCTTTACGCCAAAAAGACATCAAAAAATTACTGGCTTATTCCTCTCTTGCTCACGTTGGATTAATTGCTGCAGGATGTTACACATTAACACTTGATGGTCTAAGTGGTGCTGTTGCCCAAATGATAGCTCACGGTTTTGTAATCGTTGGTTTGTTCTTTGCTGCTGAAATCATTTACAGAAGATTTGAAACCAGAAAAATTGCCGAAATGGGCGGAATAAGAGCTCAGGCTCCAAAATTCACTTCCATGTTTATGATTATGGTTCTGGCTTCCGTTGCTTTACCTGGAACTTACAATTTCGTAGGGGAGTTTACAGTTTTATACAGCTTAAGTCAGGTTAATATTTGGTATGCCGTTTTAGGTGGAACAACTATTATACTTGGTGCTTATTATATGCTGAAAATGTTCCAGAATACTATGCTTGGGGTAACCAATGCCAAAATTTTTGCTGATATTAAAGCCACTGAAGCTATTACTTTAATTGCCATCATAGGCTTTTTATTATTCTTCGGATTGTATCCAAAACCAATAGTTGATTTGGTTACTCCAAGTTTAGAGAAGATTTTATTAAATATAAACAGATAGTCCAAAAATGAACACATTAATTGCCATATCAGGTTTAGGTATTTTTTGCCTTATCGCTGAAATCTTTAATTTGAGAAAACTACTTGTTCCGATTGCTATATTGGGACTTTTAGCTATTCTTGGACTTAACTTATCCGAATACAATGCACCTACAGCCTATTTCAATCAGATGGAGAATCTGAACAATATGATTATTGTAGACAAATTTGCTGTTGCTTTTTCAAGCCTGTTTATCGTACTAACTATCTTCTTAGTGGCTTTGAGTGGTGATTTTTACAAAGATCATCCAACCAAAATCTCTGATTTTATTGCTATCAAAATTTTCATTTTGGCTGGTGCTGTTGCCATGGTTTCGTTCGGAAATCTATCGATGTTTTTCTTAGGGATTGAAGTATTATCCATTTCATTATACATTTTAGCAGCCAGCAGAAGACTGGATGTGAAAAGTAATGAAGCCGGAATGAAGTATTTTCTATTAGGCTCATTTGCTTCAGGAATCATTTTATTTGGAATCTGCCTTGTATATGGAGCAACCGGATATTTTGACTTAGCCAGCATCTACAACTTATCGCAGGGTACTGGTGCTCCGGTTTGGTTTCCATTTGGAGTAACATTAATTGTCATTGGAATGTTATTCAAGATTGCCGCAGCTCCATTCCATTTCTGGGCTCCCGATGTTTACGAAGGCTCGCCATCGATGACCACAGCAACCATGAGTACGTTGGCCAAAGTTGTAGCTATGGCAACATTGTATAAACTCATCAGCGGATTAGGATTACCTGAAGATTATGTTCCAATGTTCCAAAATATCATCATAATTATTTCGATACTTTCTATGACTGTTGGAAATATTATGGCTTTACGTCAGAAAAATGTAAAACGTATGTTGGCCTTTTCCGGTATCTCACATGCTGGATTTATGCTAATGGCATTATTAAGTCTGTCAAGTGCTGCACCTACTTTGTTGTATTATACCGCTGCTTACGCTTTAGCCGGTATCGCTTCTTTTGCAGTAATCATTTATGTTACTAAAGATAAAGACAACGAAGATATATTCAACTTTAATGGTCTTGGAAAAACCAATCCATTATTGGCAGCAGTACTGACTGCTTCCTTATTGTCAATGGCCGGTATTCCTATTTTTTCTGGGTTCTTTGCAAAATTTATGTTGTTCGCCCAAACTATTAAAACGGGTTACATCATTGTTGTTATTGCGGGGGTTATCAACTCTATTATTAGTATTGGCTACTACTTCAAATTGATTTTGGCAATGTATACCAAAGATTCTGATTCGGAAGAAAGCAAATCGGTGCCATTGGTGTATACAATCGTAGCAGTTTTTGCAATTTTGCTTAACATCATCATTGGTATTTATCCTTCAATCGTAACCCATTTATTGAGCTAATTTAGATTCCCTGTCTATTTTGAAATCTTAAAATGAACTACACCTTTTTACCGAATACTGACACTAAAGTCAGTAAAGCCTGTTTGGGCACCATGACTTTTGGAGAACAGAATTCTGAAAGCGAAGCGCATTCGCAATTGGACTATGCCACCGAAAGAGGAATAAACTTCATTGATACTGCCGAAATGTATCCCATTGCAGCCCGTGAAGCCACATTGGGAAGTACCGAAAGATTTATAGGTTCCTGGTTAAAAAAATCCGGTAAACGGGACGAATTGGTTTTGGCCACAAAAATTGCAGGGCCCAACAGAGGTATGGGCTACATCCGAAATCCACTGGATTTTTCTAAAAAAAGCATCCACGAAGCGGTAAACCTAAGCCTGAAAAACCTTCAGACCGATTATATTGATTTGTACCAAATGCATTGGCCCGAGCGTGTTATGAATATGTTCGGACAGCGTGGTGTTTCCAAAATTGACACGCAATGGCAGGAGAATTTCTTTGAAGTACTCTCTGTTTATGATGGCCTGATTAAAGAGGGTAAAATAAAACATATTGGGGTTTCCAATGAAAATCCTTATGGTGTAATGAAATTCATTAGCGAAAGCGAAAAACATAATCTTCCTCGCATCGTAACCATTCAAAATCCATTTTCTTTATTGAACCGACTTTATGAAGTTGGGCTTTCAGAAATAGGTATGCGGGAACATGTTGGTCTTTTAGCTTATTCACCATTAGCTTTCAGCTTTTTAACAGGCAAGCACCTCAACGGAATCCAATCGAATTCCAGATTGGGATTGTTTCCTCAGTTTACGAGGTATTCTAATGAAAATTGTCGTAAGGCTACTCTATTGTACAAAGAATTAGCAGAATCAAACGGAATCACCCTGACCCAGATGGCATTGGCATTTGTTAACCAACAGGATTTTGTAACCTCGACGATTATTGGTGCAACAACGCTGGAACAGCTTCAGGAGAATATAGCTGCTTTTGATACTGTTTTATCTCCTGAAATAATTGCCAAAATCAATAAAATCCAAGAGCTGATTCCTAATCCGGCGCCTTAATAATAAATTTCCAGCAGGATTTTTTTATCGCTTGCATCCAAAA
Source organism: uncultured Flavobacterium sp. (assembly GCA_945957245.1). Classification (GTDB taxonomy): domain Bacteria; phylum Bacteroidota; class Bacteroidia; order Flavobacteriales; family Flavobacteriaceae; genus Flavobacterium. The sequence continues at coordinate 4,969 of CAMFLD010000052.1, forward strand.
TTTTTTCGATTCTTTTAAAATAAATCTCGTTAACCATTGGGCAACCGTAACTGTTGCAAACAGGTGTAACTTGTTCATCATAGGGCATTTTACTGAATTTATGCAGCACTATGTTCCTCATATAAGCATTACTGTTGGATGAATCCAGTCCATAAAGTTTATAAGATTTACCAAACTGACCTGTATAGCTTTCCCCAACATAATATTTACCCAAAGACGTGGCAAGAGATTTATCTACATTACTGAACTTCAGCTTATTTTCTATCCCTGTTTCTGAACCACAGCCGTGAGCAACCAAACCTTTATCGATGATTTTATCATTTTTTAAATCATAGATAAAAAAACGGTTCCTGCCCGACATAATCTTCATGTCAATCAGGAAAACAATATCCTTATTGTACTTAGTTTTATTTTGAAGAAATTCCTTTATCAGCTTAATATGTTTTTGGATTCTTTTTTCTTTATCATCAGCTGAATTTATCGGTTTACTGATGGTTTCAGCTTTTCTCATACCAACTTTAATAAGTTTGTAGCCCGAGCAAATAATAACCAGTAATAAAAGAACAGCAAGAAATTTCTTCATATAATTTTATTGAACAACTAATTTAGATTGATACTGATTCCCGGAGGAATCCTGAACTACCAGCATATAAATTCCCTGAGATAAAGCCGAAATAGTAACTGAAGGCGAAGCCTCATTCCCAAGTACTTTCTCCATTACCAGTTTGCCGGTAAGATCAAAAATTCTTAGTTGCGATAATGCACTATCAGTTGCATTCCTGATAACTATTTCAGTCTTAGCCGGGTTTGGGTAAAAACTCAAACCATTTCGATTAAAATCTTTTATGCCTAATGATGCGTCATATATTTTATAAATCACATTACCAATGGCACAATAAAGCTCCCCGTCTTTATCTTCCCCAAAAGTTGTTAAACTTCCTGCAGGATTCAAGGCCCAGGTAATTGTACCGTCAGTCCCTGTAATATAAGCTATTTCTGCTGTGCAGTAATCGGCAAAGAAATACTTATTGGCAAAATTTGGATACATTGAACCTGTATAGAAATACCCTCCTGTAATGGAACATCTGCCAGAACCATGTCCGTATTGGGTAATTGGCGCTACCGTAGAAGCATAAGCCGGGCAGGTTCCGGAAGAAGTATCATACGTTAGATTTCCTTCATAGCAACGCCATCCGAAATTCAGTCCGGTATTTGGGAGTGGACTTGGGATTTTATTAATTTCTTCAGCTAAACTCTGGCCTACATCAGCTACCCATAAATCGCCATTTAAACGGTTAAAGGAAAACTTCCAGGGGTTTCTCATTCCAATAGACCAAATTTCATCATTCCCGGCAACGCCTACAAAAGGATTCGTTGGAGGAATGCCATAGGGTGAAGCTGAATCTACATCAATCCTTAGTATTTTCCCTAAATTCTCATTGATATTCTGTGCACGATTGCCTGGATCTCCTCCGCTACCGCCGTCACCCATTCCAATATAAAGATATCCGTCGGGACCAAATTTTACAGTTCCGCCGTTGTGATTTGCAAAGGGTTGTGCAATGGTCATCAAAATACTGGCGCTGGAAGCATCGGCAACATTGGGATTAGCTGAAACCGAATAGCGGGCAATTACCGTAGCGCCGTCACTGGCTCGGGTATAATCTACATAGAAATAGCCATTAGAGGCATAATTTGGATGAAAAGCCAGACCTAACAAACCTCTTTCCCCACCCGAAGCAATTGTTGCCGAGGTAAGGGTTAAGAATGGTGTTGCGTTTACCGTTCCATCCGGATTTAAAATTTTGATATTCCCGCCTTGTTCTACCACAAAAAGGCGTGCATCATTTGCCGGATGAGTAATTTCAACCGGAGAAGTGAATCCGGTTGCAAAACTTTGAATTGCTACCGTTTGGGCATTTGCCGAAAAGGCAAAAAAGGAGATAATGAGTAAGATTTTTTTCATAGCACAGATTTTTTAGGTTTCCGTAAATTTAGCAAAAAAATCTGAATGCATTCGTTTATAGATAGTTAAAAGAAACCCAGTTTCAGATTGAAGTTGGGTTTCTTCCTCATTACAGATTCTCAATACTCTTATCTTTAGGATAACGGACTTTATAGCTTATCCTTACTTTTTTGGTCTCATTTGGATTCAGTTTCAGCATCCAGGTAAGTATTCCTTTTTCTTTATTTTCCTTTGCGCCATCGCTTTGCAGTAATTCAACTTCAATATCTTTATCAGTACTTAACGGATATTGATCTTTTAGCAGCATATTGACTGCTTCTTTCTTGTTGTTTCTGACTGTAATGTCAAAAGTGAAAGTTTGTTCTTTTTTGGAAGAAAGGAAACGTGTTCCCGATTTATCCACCACTTTTTCTCTTTTGATGGAGATTTTTTTATCTCTTCCCATACTCAGGTTCAGGGTATCTGTTGTCTGCATTGGATTAATGACTGTTTTCCCTACATATAACCCTTCGAAAATGATGTTGGCTTCGCCCGGCAGCAGGTTGTATTTTGAATAATCATTGATTTCTGCCAAAAGGAAAGCATCTTTTTCAAGCTTTGGAACAGCATAATATTTATACGTTGCCGGTAATTTTATTTCTTTAAGTGCCACACTATGAGGTTTACCGTTTGACAAAATATCATACGGAATGTCAATATCAAAAGAAACATTAAGCTGGTTCTCCTGAAGACTGGTATAATCGGATACTGAAGATGGACTATTCCCAACTGCATAAACATCATTATCATCTTCTACCTCTTTATCATTTAAAAATCCATTCATCGATTGAATAGTATTAGTAGTTTGCTGATAATTTCCCTTAATTTCCTTTTTATATAAACCGCCACGACGATAACTATAATTATTTGCCTCTGGTTGTTGACAGGCCAGAAACCAACTGTTTAAGATAGGCTCCTGATTATTCTGGTTCGGGTATCCAGAGGACAGGGTCAGTTTTAATATTATCAAGTCAATTCATGTATAATGAACAACCTGAGCTTTGTAAATCATATTGATTGGCGTTGAAATATTATCTGCCCTCAAATCATAAAAAGGCGACCAGGATGCATTATTGGTAATATAATTTATATCCAGATTTACCAAACCGGCTGCTTCATTCATTACTTGAATAATCAGTTTCCCTTTGGAGTTTTTCTCTTCTTTCTGCGTGTTGATTTCGAGTTTCGATTTTAAATTGTTAAGCTTGTTAGTCAACTTGTTTTGGTTTTCTTCCAATACCATAATGGTGTTGTCTAACTGCGTTCTTTTGCTTTTATAGAAGTCAACCATTTTCATCAGTTCAGTCACATTGAGGCCGGTATTAGTTCCTCCAACGGTTTGGTTCGCATCTAAAAGTGCTATAGCCTGTTGGTTGGAATAGATGTCAATCTTTACTTTCTTGATTTCTTTTTCCGTCCAGATAATACTGTCTCTTACTTTTTTGATTGCCGGATTAGCCTCATCGATTTCGTATTCAGAAATATAATTTTGGGTAAACTGAACGGACAGAACCGTCACTGAATTTGGCGCTCCAATCTGCACCGTATTTTCATTCAGGTAATCGGCAACATTTTTTACCACAATTTCGCTGGTTCCGGCAGGAAGGTTTACAGCAGTATTTTGCGATAATTCTGCAGCATTAAAATACACTGTAGCTGCCTTAACTTTGGCCGTGGTGAAAATTGGTTTCTGCGCCCAATTGAATAGTGGAAGAAGAAACAGGATAAGAGTTAGTTTTTTCATATTTTGAAATTTATATTTTTGGTTTTAACAAATAACGTACAAAAGCGTTAAATAGTATTGGTTTGGTGAGAAAAACCATGACCTTAGGGCCATGGCTTCACCACAATTAAAAATCAACCTTAACTACTAAATTCAATATCTTTTTTTCTTTTCTATAAAAGTGGTTAATCTATCTTTTCAAAATAATAACTCACAGCTCCTGAGTGGGTATACGTGTTTCCTATATCCAAAGGCATTATATAATATACAACGACATATTTTTTAGAATAGGAACTAACAAGCTTCAACCTGTCAATAAAGGATTTCAAATCCATCTGTTGATTGCATTTTTTTAAAATTATTGTTTCCGTATTTGCCCAGCCAATGTTTTCACTTTTATGGACTTCTTTGACAAATTTCAGTCTGTATTTTGAAATAGTATCAACGCCTTTATCCCTGTTTAAAGCTATAGTTTCTGCTTCTATTTTTTTGAATTCAGTCTGCATTATGGCAATGCTGTCCTTATTTTCCACTTGAATTTCGATGGGCTTCCCTTTGTTCAGCTGATTATAATTTATCGTATAAAATCTATCAAAGCATTTCTCTCCCATATATTTAGGTAACCCGACAATTTGTGCAGACATTTTGAAAATCAGGAAAAGGGAGATAAAAACAATATTTTTCATACTACTACTCTACTGTATATCCTTTTGTTTTGGCAAATGCTACTATCGATGAGCTGATGGCATTTCCTAAATCGTCTTTGATTTTTGTTTTTTTAGCTTCAGCGTCAATATATTCCTGGCGTTTTTTTGCCAACTCGCCAATCTCTTTCTGGATTTTTTCCCGCTCTACTGCCTTTTCGGCAATGATTTTGTTTATCTCTTCTTTACTTTTGTTTTGGTATTCTTTTGGCAGTTCCTCTTTTTTCAGCTTCATTACCGCATCTTTATCCTGTTTTACCTTATCAACCAAATCCCAGCTTTCATTTTTATAAACGGCTTTTGATTTACTAACAGCTCTTTCTGTTTTGTTGGCTTTAGATACCATTTCTGCATTCATATCTTCTTTCATCTGGCTCATTTTTTTAGTTTCTCCAATGTAGCCATATCCAATATAAGTGTTATTGATTTTGTCATTGCATTTTGAAATCTCATCATCATAAGGTGTTGCAATGTATTGTACTACCTGATTAGAATCAATATTGAAATACTTCCCTTTTCCTGTGTCAGCTCCATCTTTCCATAAAAGTGTTACACCCGAATTTTGATTCCCACAAAAAATAGTATTAATATAAATATTGTTCTTCAATGCTTCATTAATCGATTCTTTATAACTGATAGGGCCTTGAGCAAAGCTTTCATTTCCTGCTATATATACCAGTTTCATATCAGCTTGTCCGTCATTCCACTTTAATTTCTTCGTGGCATCCTGTATCACAGCACCACAAAACTCATTTCCTCCATTGGTTCTCAATGAAAAAAGCTTTTCAGAGATCAAATCTAAATCAGTGGTAAGTGGTGCTACCTGTCGGATAAAGTTTCCTTCGGCAGAAAGATTATCGTTTCCGTATTCATAAAGAGCAATCTCAATATTGGGAGCTTTTCCCTGATATTTTAATGTTGTCAAAGTATTTACAATATTCCAAAGCCTTGATTTGGCTTGGTCAATCAAACCGTCCATGCTGTTTGAAGTATCCAGAAGGAGGGCTACCTGAATGTTTGTTTCGGTTACGGGAGCCTCATCAGTTATATTTTTCGCATTAATCTCTGCAATAGGTTTTGCATTGGAATTGTTACAGCCTGCTAATGTAAAAACAAGCGATAGTACCGTGGTTACTAAAAGGGTTGATCTCATGATTGCTAATTTTAAGGTTATTTTGAATGATTTCTACACAAACTTATCATTAGAATTAAAGACTTTTTCGGAGAACGGGTGAAACAGTATTTTGACTTGGTGTAACTATTTGTACATCGATTTTAAATTGATTTACTTTACATTACTAATTAAATTGTCATGCGCCGTTATTTTTGGCTGGTTTTATCGAACGCTATCTTGCTCCTGATTCCTTTTGAGTTTCATGCGCAGCAGGATTCTATTGTCAAAAAAAATCCGGTTATCAAGCAAACTAAAGAATCCAAAAAGAAAGCTGTCAGTATTCCAAAAATTAGTGAAAAAGCCCTGGATTTGGAGCAGGCAATAAAAGACAATGATAATCCACTTATAGCCAAACGCTATGAGCAGATTGCCGAATTACTGGCAAAAAGAGGCAATACGGCTAAAGCAGAAGAAAACTTTAAAAAAGCACTGGATATTTACACCCGTTTGAAACAAAATGACGATATATCCCGTGTCAGCCGAAGTCTGGCAAAGATTCAGGAAAATCAAGGAAAGGAAAAGGAAGCTTCATTAAACTACAAAGCCGCAAGTGAAGTAACCAATGACAAAAAACTGGAGGAA
>CAMFLD010000053.1 GCA_945957245.1 uncultured Flavobacterium sp.
ACCCAAAGATTTGTATACCTGTCGCAATTTAGAATCAAGCAGCACTTTTTGCAGCTGGTACAATTCTAATTGCATTTGAAGTCTGATTTGCTTTTTGAGAGTCGCCGGATGCAGCGCCCTGTTTGCTTTACGCTCTATGTGCTGCAGTGCCGGGTGCGGAAGTTCTTCCTTCTCATCCGCCCTTTTGGTCAGGAAATTAATAAGTTGCAACGCCTGCATCCGGGCCTGTTGCTTTCGTTCAAAATCCTCCAGTTGTTGCGAAGTACGCCGAATCTGGATTTCGATATCCTTAATCATACGTTCCAAAATAAGTTGCTTCTGAGGCTGTTGTTCCGCCAGTCTTTTCGATTTTTGAGCCTTTGCTTCGTCCGATTGCGCATGGGCCAGCAGCTCGGCCAACAGGTATTTGGCCTCAATAGGCAAATCGCCTTTTCCCGATTCAAACCGAACCAGCATGCTGCGGTTCACCCTGAGGAGCAAAGCGAGTTCACCCTGCGTAAAACCCAGCAGGGAGCGCATTGTATGTTGTGTATGCATCAGCTGTTAGTTAACTAATTATGATGGCAAGTAAAGGGGCTTACTATTTTGCTGATAAAATTATACTACTTTTCTTAAATATTTTAAATTTCAGAATAAAATTTGTACACTTTTTTGAACATTTCTTTTCTCAAAAATAATTATGTTCACTTTTTTGAACATTTTTGATTTCAGAAAAAAAATTGTTCCCTTTTTTGAACATTTTTTCTTTTTGAAAAAATTTTGTTCACGTTTTAGACCCATTTTTTTACCGTAATTTTTTTGTTCCTACACTCCAAAAACAAATTTTACTATTAGTAAAAAAAATAAAAGTAAAACATAGAAAATGCTGTTTTTTTTGTAAGTTTATCTTTCGGTAAATTACGGAATACTATTCAAAATATACCGCTATTATGTTTTGACACCTTTTAAAAAAAACCTATATTTCGACACACAAATGATTATGACCAGAGAGTATCAAATAGAAGAGCAATTACTAAGCAGGCTGAAAGATTTAAAATATACCTATCGTCCTGATATTCGGGACCGAATAAGTCTTGAACAGAATTTTCGTGAAAAGTTTCAGGCGCTGAACCGGGTGCGGTTAAGTGATGCCGAATATGCCCGACTGCGGGATGAAATTGTAAACCCCGATGTTTTTAAAGCTTCTAAAACCCTAAGGGAGCAACAATATTTTCAGCGGGAAGACGGTACTCCCCTCCATTATACCCTAGTCAATAACAAAGACTGGTGCAAAAACGAGTTTGAAGTCATCAACCAGTTGCGCATGGATACCGAGAGTAGCAACCACCGTTATGATGTCATTATTCTGATTAACGGCGTGCCAGTGGTGCAGATAGAATTAAAAACGCTGGACATCTCGCCCCGTAAAGCCATGCAGCAAATCATCGATTATAAAAAAGATGCCGGCAATGGCTATATGAATTCCTTAATGTGCTTCATGCAGTTGTTTGTAGTGAGCAATGACAGCAATACCTACTATTTTGCCAACAACCAAATGCAGCACTTTCAGTTTAATGCCGATGAGCAGTTCCTGCCCGTTTATAAACTGGCCGACCTGGACAACAAACCCATTTCAGGCTTAACGGAGTTTACCGAAAAATTCCTGAGCAAATGCACGCTGGGCGAAATGATCAGCAAATACATGGTACTGGTAGAAAGTGAGCAAAAACTTTTAGTAATGCGCCCCTATCAGATTTATGCCGTAAAAGCCATTGTGAACTGTATTGAACAAAACCGTGGAAACGGCTACATCTGGCATACTACCGGAAGCGGAAAAACACTGACTTCCTTCAAGGCCTCAACACTCTTAAAAAGCAATAACGATATTGACAAATGCCTGTTTGTCGTAGACCGCAAAGACCTCGACCGACAAACCCGGGAAGAGTTTAACCGATTCCAGGAAGGCAGTGTGGAAGAAAATACCAATACCGAAAGTTTGGTAAAGCGGTTACTTTCTACGGATTATGCCGATAAGGTAATTGTAACTACCATCCAGAAACTGGGTTTGGCACTCGATGGTACCAACAAAAACAACTATAAAGAACGTTTAGAGCCGTTGCGCAACAAACGTATTGTCTTTATTTTTGACGAATGCCACCGCTCCCAGTTTGGAGACAATCATAATGCCATAAAGGAGTTTTTCCATAACTCACAGTTGTTTGGCTTTACCGGAACGCCTATTTTTGAGGAAAATGCCACTTACAAAAAAGTAAACGGCGAAATAGGTACTTATAAAACTACCGAAGACATTTTTCAGCAGTTGCTTCACCCCTACACCATTACTAATGCTATTGAAGACCGCAACGTACTGCGTTTTCATATAGATTATTTCAAAGGACAGGGCAATATCGACCCGAAGCCCGGCGAACCACTGGCGCAACAGGCCGTGGCGGAGGCCATCCTGGAAAAACATGATGCCGCTACACAACACAGGAAGTTCAATGCCCTGTTTGCCACGTCTTCCATCAACAATGCTATAGAGTATTACCAACTGTTCAGACAACTGCAACAGCAAAAGGCAGCCGAAGACGAAGATTATACTCCGTTAAATATTGCCTGTGTGTTCTCTCCTCCTGCCCAAGCTCTGGCCGCCAATGGCAGCGACCCGAAAAATGTAGCCGATATTAAGCAGCTACAGGAAGACTTAGAACACGAAAAAGCAGACAATCAGGTAAATCCTGAAGAAAAGAAAAAGGCTTTAATGGCTATTATGGCCGATTATAATGACCAATATGGTACCAATCATACCATAAACGAGTTTGACAGCTATTATCAAGACGTACAGAGCCGTATTAAAAACCAAAAATACACGAATAAAGAGGTTCCGCACAAAGACAAAATTGACATTGTGATTGTAGTAGACATGCTGTTAACAGGCTTTGACTCTAAATTTTTAAATACGCTTTATGTAGATAAAAATTTAAGGTATCATGGCCTCATACAGGCCTTCTCCCGGACTAACCGTGTGCTCAATGACACTAAGCCTTATGGCAACATTCTCGATTTCCGCTCGCAGCAACAACAGGTCAATGAAGCCATCACGCTCTACTCCGGAAGCCATAAAGAAAGAGCCCGTGAAATCTGGCTGGTAGACCCTGCCCCTGTCATTATAGAAAAATACAAAAAAGCTGTAGAAGCCTTGGGCATTTTCATGAACAGCCAAAACCTCGTGAACGAACCACAGGAAGTGTATAAAATAAGTGGCGACAAGGCACGGATTAACTTTATCAAAAACTTTAAGGAAGTACAAAAGTTAAAAACGCAGCTGGATCAATACACCGATTTAGATACAAAACAAAAAGCGTTAATAGAAAACATCCTGCCCGAAGACAAACTGCGCTCGTTTAGAAGTTCTTATTTAGAAACAGCCAAAAAGCTCAAAGAACTGCAGGATAAAAGAGGAGAAGATACCCCACCCGAAATACAACAGCTCGATTTTGAATTTGTACTGTTTGCCTCTGCCCTGATTGACTACGATTACATCATGGGACTCATTGCCGACAATACCGACCCGAAATCAAAAAAGCAGAAAATGACCAAAGAGCAGTTAAAACAACTGTTAAGTTCCAGTGCTACACTGATGGACGATAAGGAAGATTTGAGTGAGTATATAGACGGCTTGGACTGGAATCAGGGTCAGGACGAAAAACAGTTGAAACAGGGCTACGAACTATTTAAAGCCGAAAAAAACAACAAAGCCGTAGCTAAAATTGCCAAAACGCACGGACTCGAAACCACCGCCTTAAAAGCTTTTGTGGATGATATTATGAGCCGTATGATATTTGACGGAGAAAAACTAACCGATTTATTAGCCCCGCTGGAACTGGGCTGGAAAGACCGCCGTGTAAAAGAATTAGCCCTTATGGACGACTTAGTACCCTTATTGCAAAAACAGGCGCAGGATCGTAAAATATCAGGATTGGAAGCGTATAAATAGTCTACCATGATTAAAGGATTATAGGATGACAGGATTAATGAATTACGTGATTATTAAATAAATTAAAAGAATCAAATCAGCGCCATGAAACATGAAGAGTTGACCCATAAAATTATAGGTGCCGCCATGGAAGTACACAAAACTTTGGGCAATGGTTTTCAGGAAGTAGTATATCAAAGAGCCCTGGCCATAGAAATGCAAATGCAGGGTATTCATTTTAGCAGAGAATAGGAAATGACGATACAATACAAAGGATTCAACATAGGGACAAGAAGGGTCGACTTTTTTGTAGAAAATACAATTATGACAGAACTAAAAGCAGTAATTAATCTGGAAGACGTTCACTTGGCTCAGGCCATGAACTATGTAGAAGCTTATAACCTCAGCATTGGATTATTACTAAATTTTGGAGCCAAATCGCTACAGTTTAAAAGAGTACACAACAACAAAGTATTGAAACATGATGCTAAAGGATTATTGGATCATACTGATTTTTTCAAAAAATCCACTAATACCAATAAATCAGGAAATCAGGTAAATCAAAAAAATCAAGGTTCAGACAAATGAATAAGCCCACACACCCACTAATACCCGAACTGCGTTTTCCTGAGTTTAAGAATGAAGGGGAATGGGAAGAGAAAACTATTGACAGTATAGGAAATGTAATAACTGGAGGAACTCCAAGTAAAGAAGAAAATCAATATTGGGGAGGTGATTTTGTTTGGGTTACTGCTCAGGACTTTAAAAAAAAATATATATCTGACTCTGTTTTGAAACTCACCAAAAAAGGTATGGAAAAATCTAGAGTGATTCAAAAAGATTCTATTCTTGTAACTTGCATTGCTTCAATAGGATTAAATGCTATTAATAAAGTAGAATGTGCCACTAACCAACAAATTAATTCAATAGTCTGTTATTCTAATAACTATTTTGAATTTGTATATTATGCAATTTCAAGAAATATAAACAGGTTAAAAAATTTAGCTGGTCAAACTGCTGTTCCAATAATTAGTAAAAGTACATTTGAAAAATTCTCTATTCAAAGTCCAAAATCTTACAGTGAACAACAAAAAATAGCGGACTGCCTTTCTTCTTTAGATGAGGTAATTGCGGCATACACGGACAAACTGGAAAGCCTAAAACACTACAAAAAAGGGCTGATGCAAAACCTGTTCCCCCAGGAAGGCGAAACCGTGCCTAAGCTGCGTTTTAAAGAGTTTGAAAAAGATGGGGAATGGATTGAAGAAACATTAGGTAAAGTTGGAAAATTTTCAAAGGGAAAAGGTATTTCAAAAAACGATATAAATAATAATGGAAAATATTATTGTATAAGATACGGGGAATTATATACAACTTATGGAGAAGTAATTGATGAAATAGTTTCGAAAACAAACTTAAATGATAATACACTTGTCTTTAGTGAGGCAAATGATGTAATTATTCCTTCATCAGGAGAAACACAAATTGACATTGCTAAAGCTTCATGCATAATTAAAAAAGGGATTGCAATTGGAGGTGACATAAATATTTTTAAATCACCTATAAATGGTGTATTTCTTTCATATTATTTAAATAGTGCCAAGAAAAAGGAAATTGCTAAATTATCACAGGGTAATTCAGTTGTTCATTTGTATTCAAGCCAATTAGAAAAATTAATTATTAATTATCCTATATCAAAAGATAACACTCAAAAAGAACAACAAAAAATAGCTTCGCTCCTATCCTCTGTGGATGAGTTGATACAAGCCGTAACCGACAAAACAGACCGGCTAAAAACCCATAAAAAAGGGCTGTTGCAGGGACTGTTCCCTAAAGTTGAAGAATAACATGAGTACCATTACCCTTTTTACTTCGTTACCGGAAGTGGCAGAACATTTCCGCAAAGACTTAACAGGCGACCATAGGTCGGAAAAAGACTTAATCCTTTTTTTTGCCCATAACGGCACCGGTAAAACCCGCCTGTCTATGGATTTCAAACAGTTGGGCAAACAATTTGATGCTGACGGTAATGTGACCCAACGGGATACCTTATACTTTAATGCCTTTACCGAAGATTTATTCTCGTGGAATAACGATTTGGAAAACGATACCAACCGCTTTCTGAAACTCAACGCCGACTCCGCTTTTTTTGAAGGCTTACGCGAGCTGGAACTCGATGTTAAAATAGAATCCTTTTATAACAATTACACCGATATTAAATTTGACATCAACTATGATGAGGCCACAGTGGTATTCTCCAGAAGCATCCTTGTAGAAGGTGTAGAACAAACCGTTGACAACATCAAAATCTCAAGAGGGGAAGAAACCCTGTTCATCTGGTGTTTTTTTCTGGCTATCTGCCAGTTGGTTATTGATAAAGACCCAGCTTATAACTGGGTGAAATACATTTATATTGACGACCCTATCTCTTCACTGGACGAAAATAATGTTATTGCGATAGCCTGCGATTTATGCAATCTGCTTACTACAGAGGGCAACACTGTAAAAATAGTAATATCCACCCATCACAGCCTGTTTTTTAATGTGCTTTACAATGAATTTGGCCGAAAAGTAAAAAACAAACGCTATTTCCTGCACAAAAAAGACGCCGACACCTTTGCCCTGCAGGACACCAACGATACGCCTTTTTTCCATCATATTGCTACACTGAGCGAATTGAAAAAAGTGGTAGATACCAACCAGATTTACACGTATCATTTTAATTCTTTACGGAGTATCTTTGAAAAAACAGCTACTTTTTTTGGGTACGACAGAATTGACAGATGCATCAATGGATTAGAAGATGACGAGGTTCTTTTTGAAAGAGCGTTGCAGCTCTTCAGCCACGGAAAATATTCTATCTTTGATCCTGTTGAAATGGGAGAAGACAACAAAGACTTATTCAAAAGGATTTTTAATGCCTTTGTAGCCAAATACGAATTTTCATTTCCTCAGATTTTTAATGAGGAAAACCAACCCCACAATACATAACAATGACAAAACCGGAACAACAGAAATTAGGAAAAACACTTTGGGACATCGCCGACAGTTTGCGTGGCGCTATGAATGCCGATGATTTTAGGGATTATATGCTTTCGTTTTTGTTCCTGCGCTATCTGTCAGACAACTACGAGGCTTCGGCCAAAAAAGAATTGGGCAGGGATTATCCGGACAACAGGCCGGCAGATGTCATTAAGAAATTAAAAATCAAAAATCCTTTAGAGATTTGGTATAAAGAAAATCCCAACGATATTATTGAATTTGAAAAACAAATGCGCCGCAAAGTGCATTATGTCATTCAGCCTAAATTTTTGTGGAGCAATATCTCCGAATTAGCAAGAACACAGGACGAGGATTTATTGAAAACCTTAGACCGTGGCTTTCGCTATATCGAAAACGAATCGTTTGAAAACGCTTTTCAGGGATTGTTTTCAGAAATCAACCTCAACTCTGATAAATTAGGTAAAACCCCGGTGGAACGTAATAAAAAACTGTGCGTCATCATTACTAAAATTTCAGAAGGGATTGCCGGATTTTCAAACGACACCGATATTTTAGGAGATGCTTACGAATACCTGATTGGACAGTTTGCTGCCGGCTCCGGTAAAAAAGCGGGAGAGTTTTATACCCCTCAGCAGGTATCGGATATTCTTTCGAGGATTGTAATCCTGGACAGCCAGGAGCCTAAAACAGGCGTAAAATCGAAATTAAACAAGGTACTGGATTTTGCCTGCGGGTCAGGATCGTTGTTGCTCAACGTAAAGAACAAATTAAAAGAAGAAAACGGCGGGCAGATCGGTAAAATATACGGACAGGAAAAAAATATTACTACCTATAACCTTGCCCGTATGAACATGCTGCTGCATGGGGTAAAAGATACCGAGTTTGATATACACCACGGAGACACTCTGGAAAACGACTGGAATGAATTTAATGAAATGAATCCGGCGAAAAAAATAGAGTTTGATGCAATAGTAGCTAATCCGCCCTTCAGTCTGCGCTGGGAACCGGAAGAAACCACTTCAGACGATTTCCGTTTTAAGAGTTACGGTGTAGCGCCAAAGTCGGCGGCCGATTTTGCATTCCTGTTACACGGTTTCCACTTCCTGAGCAGAGAGGGCACTATGGCTATCATTCTGCCACACGGTGTACTGTTCAGAGGGGGTGCAGAAGAACGCATCAGAACAAAATTATTAAAGGACAATAATATAGATACGGTAATTGGGCTGCCTTCTAATTTATTCTTTTCGACCGGAATACCGGTGTGCATTTTGGTTTTAAAAAAATGTAAAAAACACGATGATGTTTTGTTCATCAACGCCAGTTCCGATGAAAATTTTGAAAAAGGCAAAAGGCAGAACAATTTAAGAGAAAGCGATATCAGGCGTATTGTAGAAACCTATCAGAACCGCCCTGAAAAAGTAGAGCGTTATGCCCGTTGCGTTTCAATGGATGAAATTGAAAAAAACGGATACAACCTCAATATTTCAAGATATGTAAGCACCTCCATTGACGAGGAAAAAATAGATTTGGCTAAAGTCCACACCGAGTTGGTCGCCATAGAAGACCGGATAAAAGAAGCGACTGACAGGCACAATAAGTTCCTTGAGGAATTAGGATTGCCCGGAATTTGAGAAAGTCAAATAAAAAAGGAAAGATAAAATTCTTTCCTTTTTTATTTTTATAAGCTTGTATTTAAATTATTTTTATATCTTCGAATCAGTTCTAAATTCAAATACCACACTTTTTTATCGGAAAAAATTTTCGTGTTATCATAAACACGAAGTAACTAATTATTTGCCTAATTACTATTAAAAATGACATTTACACCGGGTAAAATTACTAAAGAGCATGTCCTGAAAATGGAAAATTTATGCAATACAATCATCTGTAAAAAACAGAATACTTTATTATAAATAATTGTTATATATAATGAATGAACCAAAAATATACTTAAACTCATTTTATCCCCTTAGTTGTAATACAAAAGGGAAAAAAGCAATTAGGCAATTTGGATTACCCAAATACATAGATGGATCCTGTAGGAGAGAGCCTGATTTTGAAAGTCAATTTCCTTGTATTACTGCACTATGCCGGCCTAAATTTTCTCAAAAACTCAAAAAAGGTGACATTGTTATTTATGTTACCAACAAAAAAGGTATTGGCAGTCGGAAGATTATTGCCGTTTTAGAAGTTATAAATATTTTTGAAAATCATGAAAATGCGGCAAACTGGTATAAAGAAAACAACCTACCGATTCCGAACAATTTAATAGTTGACGAAACAATTCCTTTTGAACTCGAAAAAACACATCAAAAAATGGGTTGGGAAGCATGTATTGCTCAAGCTAATTCATTAGAAAAATGGAATGAGGGTTATAAGAATCGGGCAAAAAAACACCCTAAAGTGGCGCAATGTCAATTTCTTTACTGTGAATTGAACAATCCTTTAAATCTTACTAAAATTAATACACACAGGAGTCTCACAGCTCAGAACCCTCCTATTTTAAGAATTGAAGAATGGAATAGTGTAAAAGACATTTTAGGAATTAAAAATATAGAATAGAGCTATGGACTATACGTTGGAGAAATACGATTTAAAACTCATTGATGGAGAAAACAACACTTGTAAAATAGTGCTGTTTCCGCAGGAAGGAAAAGCTTTTTTGAAAGAAAGACGAAAATTGTATCTGGTTTATCATGAAACAGATATACTTTATGTTGGTGAAGCCCATACCTCTATAAAAACCAGATTTCAGAGAGGGTGCAATGCTTATAATTATTACAAAAAAAATGATGACATAGCCAGAAATGGTTATAAAGGCTATAAATGGCTGGATAAATCACTTAACCCGCAAAGAAATCTAACCGTTAGTGTTGTTACCTTTCCCGAAGAGTATGACAGTAAAGAAAAAAGAAGTTTTATTGAGGCTATAGAAGGCGAGTTAGTATATCTGGTGAGGCTAAACACAGGAAGATGGCCGGAGTGTCAAAATGAAATACATTTTAGCAATTGTGAGGGAGCTAAACAGATTGCACATGATATTTTGGAAATAAATTTAGGAAAGTTGGATTAAATTATAAATAAATGAATTATTACGTTAGAGCATATAAACAACAAATTAAAATTGATTTAGAATATCCTTGCTTTATATTAGTAAGCAGTGTTTGGGATGATTACGGTTTTAAAACCTCATTTAGTCTGCAATATTATCATGATCGAAATGAGCGCTTTGTGATTGGGACAATCAAAATAATGGATTTAAACTTAGAGGAAAAAGAAGGTTTTACAATATTGCCTGAATTTTTTGAAGAATTAGAAGATAATTTTGCTTCATTAGGCTATGATACTGAATATTATGAAAATTTGTTAGTATTAAATCAAAAATACAATATTAACATAAATGAAACGTTGGATGAGCTAAATGATTTAGCAAATATGCCAGGTTTATTAGAAAAATTTCAAAATACTACTGCATTCAATCATTCTCTTCTTAGAGAAAGAGAAACTAAAACTGCCCTTTTATTAGGAGAACAAATAATAGATAAACGTCCTGAAAAATCTAAAATTAATTTTACATTCACTACAAAGTTAAAAAATGCATTAACTCCACATATTGTAAAATTTGAATTTGATAAAAATAATGTTTTACCAAAAAGAACATTCGCAATTATTGGAAAGAACGGTACAGGCAAAACAATTTTTTTATCCAATTTAGCAAATACGTTAAACTATACCAGAGACAAAAATTCAAGTACAGTATTAAATTCCAAAAAAACAATAAAACTCGAAGAATATGAAATTGGGGAATTTGACACTTCTTTAGGCCCTCCTTTTGGTAAAATAATAGCTTTATCTTATAGTATGTTTGATACATTTAGAAGACCAAAACCATCTAAACGATTTTCATATATTTATTGTGGCTTACGAAATCAAAATGATGAAATTGATAAAAAAGAATTATTAAAAAGACATGTAGAATCTTTAAAATATATAAATAAACAAAGAAGAGGAGAAATTTGGTTCAACACTTTAAGCAACTTTGTAAATATAAGAGACTTAGGA
>CAMFLD010000054.1 GCA_945957245.1 uncultured Flavobacterium sp.
CAATACGTAAACATAAAAACAGGTCAGGCTTGCTGCCGGATTACCCGGTAAAGCAAAAACGATTTTATCATTTAACTTCCCTACAAACAAAGGCTTTCCGGGTTTTTGATTGACTTTATAGAAAAGTGTTTCCACTTTGAGGCTTTCCAGAGCTTTACCGACAAAATCATAATCTCCAACTGAAATTCCACCTGAAACCAGAATTACATCATTTTCAGTAATTGCTTTTTCCAGTGTGTTTTTGGTTTTCAGAAAATCATCTTCAACCTGATACAGCTTAATAGTATCAAAATTTCGGCTTAATAAGGCTGTTTGCAGCATTATTGCATTCGATTCGTATATTTTACCTTCAGCCAAATTTTCACCAGCAGAAACAAGCTCATTTCCTGTCACCACAATTCCAACAGATGGTTTTTTGAAAACCGAAACTTGCGCAAATCCTAATCCCGTTAAAAAACCTATTGCCGCCGGATTAAGAAAAGTTCCTTTTTCCAGTGCCAACGCATCTTTCCTGATTTGGGCTCCAAGTGGTCTTATCTGGACTCCAGGCTTCATTCTTTCATGAACTGATAATTTGGTATCGGTTACGGTAACTTTTTCAATTGGGATTACAGCCTGCGCCGATTCAGGGACAGCGGCTCCGGTAAATATTTTCACAGCCTGTCCGGGTTTTAAACCGGCTTTATAGAAATCTCCCGCTTTAATTTCGCCCACAATTTCATAATGCAGTTCATCATGTAACGCCAAAGCAAAACCATCCATAGTAGCCTGCCGGAAAGGCGGCATATTGATTGGTGAATAATAGGTTTCAGCCAATACATGGTTATGAGCTTCTAGCAAAGGAAGTTCCTTTGTTTTCAACGAAAAGCTCAGGCTTTCCAATACCGAAAAAGCTTCTGAAACTGAAATCATCTGTTTTGGTTTTTAACTCGTATCAACTGGGCAGCAACACTGATGGCAATTTCCTGCGTAGTTTCGCTTTTGATAGCAATACCAATAGGAGCATAAACCTGTGCTATTCTTTCTTTATCAAAACCATCAGCTATCATATTGTGGAAAAGCGTAGCTATCTTTTCCTTACTGCCAAGCAGTCCAATGTATTTGAAATTCTTATTGATTAGCTTTCTGATAATGATATCATCGGTTCGATAACCAAAAGACATAATTACAACATAAACAGTATCACCTTCAGGAACATATTCATCAATCAGCTCAAAATCAATTACCTGCTTAGACTTTACAAAATGATTCTGTTCCATCGTATTCAGATTTTCCCTATGGTCAAGCAGGTGTATTTCAAAATCGAGCTTTGAAAGCACTTCGCTCAAAGCCAGTCCAACATGACCGCCACCGACAATATAAACCTTTTCTGTGAGGGAATTGCTTTCTTCAAAAAGCCATTCGGAATCATCGCATTGGGCATTAATACCACAATTAGAATACGTTATGTAAAAATTGGATTTAGTCAAAATCTCATTAACAAGCGGCAAAAAATCTGGGTAGATATCATAAAATGCAATGGTTTGTCTTCCCGAACATATCATCCCCGATTGGTCTTTTGGAGCGGATTTATCGTGAATCTGATGCTTTATGAAGGGCTCAAATTGAGGTTTGTCCAAAAGTGTTTCGGCAAACTCCACGAGTTTATGTTCCATGATTCCACCGCCGATGGTTCCATACATTCCTTTTTTGGTTACCAACATCTTAAAGCCTTTCCTTCCCGGGCTGCTGCCTTCATTGGCAATAACAACCAGCAACACCAAACGTTTTTCTGTCTGGAGGGTTTCGGAAAGTTTTTTATAGAAGTCTATTGTCATTTAAAAATTATGAATTTGCAATTACGAATTACGAATTTGCCAAAATTAACTTTTTATTTTTATGTTTGCATGTTTGCCGTCTTGGCAAATTGGTAACAAGATGCAGGAAAGAAGAATATACAGTACGAAAGTTTGGGTTGACCAAAAATTACAACCCGCTACTATCACATTTTCAGATACAATCCAATCCATAAATTTCAATAAGTTGCCTGATGCCGAAGATTTTGGCAGTGCCGTAATTATGCCGGGGGTTATCGATGTACATGTTCACATCAACGAACCGGGAAGAACCGAATGGGAAGGCTTTGAAACAGCTACTCAAGCCGCTGCTGCCGGCGGAAGCACCACCATTATTGACATGCCACTAAATGCGAGTCCGGTTACTACAACATTGGAAGCATTTAATGAAAAACTGGAAGCCTCCAAAGGTAAAATGAATGTCAATGTTGGATTTTATGCCGGATTAATTCCGGGAAACTCAGGTCATTTAGAGGAATTGATTAAAGCCGGAGTTGTTGGTGTAAAATGCTTCCTGACACATTCAGGCATAGACGAATTTCCAAACGTAACCGAAAAAGATTTGGATGAAGCGATGCCAGTTATTGCCAAATACAATATCCCTTTATTGGCACATTGTGAACTTTATGATGAAGATGTCGATTGCGGTTTTGATGAAAATCCTACCAGCTACAAGCATTATTTGGCGAGCCGTCCGAAAAAATGGGAAAACGATGCGATTGAGCTGATGATTCGTATGTGCCGCAAACATCATTGCCCGGTTCATATCGTCCATGTAGCATCGGCAGAAGCACTTGCTATGATTGAAGCCGCTAAAAAAGAAGGATTGCCTATTACTGCCGAAACCTGTACACAATATATTTTCTTTAATGCCGAAACCATACCCGATGCCAGCTGTATTTACAAATGCGCTCCGCCTATAAGGGAAAAAGCAAATAATGATCAGTTGAAACAGGCCTTTGCCAGTGGCATTTTAGATTTCGTTACCACCGACCACTCTCCTGCTCCTCCGGGAATCAAGGAAATGGAAAGCGGCAATCTTCGTAAAGCCTGGGGCGGTATTGCAGGGATTCAGTTTCTGCTGACAGGCTCCTGGACTGCCTTAAAAGATACTTTGAAACTGGAACAATTTATTCCTTTGGTAACCTCAAATCCGGCCCGTTTTATTAAAGCGGATAAAAAAGGAAGCATCAGGATTGGAAACGATGCCGATTTGGTTATTTGGAATCCTGACGAAATCGATTTAGTAAAAGAATCGGACATTTTTTTCAGATATAAAATAAGTCCATATATTGCGCAAAACTTAAACGGTAAAGTACTGGAAACTATAGTAAATGGGACTACCGTATACCACAATAAATCAATAGAAAATAAAAATAAAGGACAATGGCTTTTACAAAAGTAACAGAGATAATCAAAGAATCACCTGCATTTACATCTTTAACCGATTTGGCTGCCGAAAGATTGGGTGGTAAAGTTTTATATGCAACGGATGATTTTTTCGCCGAAAAAGAGAATTTAATTTTACCTACAAGAGGCATATTCATACATGACAAATATACAGACCGTGGAAAATGGATGGACGGTTGGGAAAGCAGAAGAAAAAGAACACCCGGACATGATTGGGCTGTTATTCAATTGGCAACTTCGGGAAAAATTACCGGATTTGACATTGATACTAATTTCTTTCTTGGGAATCATCCGCCGCATGCTTCTATAGAAGCTGTTTACTTGCCTGAAGGTTATGAGGTTTCCAATTGGGAAGATGTAGCCTGGAAAGAAATTCTGCCTAAATCGCATTTGGATGCAGGCTCTCAGAACTTCTACGAATGCAACAGTGATGAAATCTTTACCCATTTAAGATTACACATCTATCCTGATGGCGGTGTAGCCCGTTTCCGTGTGTATGGCGAGGTTTTTAAAGACTGGAATTCGTTTAATCCGGCACAGGAAATCGATTTGGCTGCAGCTATTAATGGCGGACAGTCTATTGCCTGCAATGATATGTTTTTCAGCGCTATGAGCAATCTGATTATGCCTAATCGTGGAGCCAATATGGGTGATGGTTGGGAAACCAAAAGAAACCGTACTCCCAATAATCGTGACTGGGTTATCGTAAAACTGGCTCACAAAGGAATCATAGAAAGAATTGTTGTAGATACCTGCCACTTCAAAGGAAACTATCCTGATAGCTGTTCTATTGAATGCTGTTCAGGCGATAATGATGATGCTGTAATTAATGGCGGAAAGTGGCAAACTCTTTTACCTCAGCAAAAACTGAGTGCTGACAACGAACACGAATATAAAAATGAAATAACCCAACACGAGCCTATTACCCATGTAAGGCTGAACATCTTCCCTGACGGAGGAATTAGCCGTTTAAGGTTATTTGGTAAAATAGTAAAATAGTGGCAGTAAGTACTTTTATTATAGTGGTTTTATATGTGCTGTATTTCAGTGTACTGATTACATTGGGTTACATATCCTATAAAATGCCTAAAATTCTTAAAGGAAAAAATCAAAAGAATCCCGAAGCGGATGAGGATATCCGCAACTCGAGCCTAAACTATTGTTATGCCGGAATGCTATTAATGATAGTAGGTATTCTGTTTAACACCTATATCTTAGTGGAAGGAACTCCACTGGAAGCCCATCTGATGGAATGGATGAACATTGTCATCAGGTTGATGCACATTACCTTTGGTATTGCCTGGATTGGCGCATCGTTTTATTTTGTTTTCCTTGAAAATGCGTTGAATCGTACTGAAGATGTACGTGACGAACTCGCAGGAAACTTATGGGCGGTGCATGGAGGCGGATTTTATTACCTTGAAAAATACAAGGTTGCACCAAAAGTGATTCCGAAACATTTACACTGGTTTAAATATGAAGCCTACTTTACATGGCTTTCAGGATTTTGCCTCTTATTTGTTGTTTATTACTTCAATGCTTCAGCATTTCTTATTGACAAGAATGTATTAGACATAACAGCCCTTCAGGGAGTATTGATTGGTTTGGGCTCATTTGTGGTTGCCTGGCTGATTTATGACCGGATGTGCAAATCATCCTTAATCAAAAACCAAACGGCATTTGCTCTCGTTGGATTTGCTTTCTTGGTGCTGTTTGCCTTTTTCTATTGCCATGTATTTAGTGCCCGTGCAGCCTATATCCATTTCGGAGCCATGATAGGAAGTATTATGGTGGCGAATGTTTTTTTCATCATCATACCGGGACAAAAAGAAATGGTACGTTGCGCCAAACTGGGAATACCATTAGACCCAAGCATCGGGAAAAAAGCATTGGCCCGTTCCCTACACAACAACTATTTTACGTTACCTGTATTGTTTGTAATGGTGAGCAATCACTTTCCGTCAACCTTTGGATACAAATACCCTTGGTTGATTTTGGCTGTAATTTCACTGGGGGCTGCAGGAGTTAAACATTACCTAAACTTAAAAGAAAAAAGACAGCTAAATGTTTGGATTCTGCCCGTTTCGGTAGTAATCCTTCTGGCGGCTTGTTTTGTCACAGCTCCAAGCACTGATCCTTATGAATGTAAAAAAGAAGTAAGTATTGTGGAAGTTCAGGAAATTGTACAGAAACGTTGTGTACAATGTCATTCTTCCAATCCGACTGACGATGTGTACAAAACTGCGCCAAATGGAGTTAAATATGATACTCCGCAAGACATTTACAACAAAAAGGATTTGATTATGCAGCGTGTGGTTGTAACCAAAACGATGCCTCAAAATAATAAAACCAATATCACTGATGAAGAAAGAAATACCATCAGATGTTGGATTGAACAAGGTGCTCCCTTAAAATAAACAAATATGAATTTATCAGCATTCAATAATTTATCTACCGATGTTGCCCGAAAAGAGCTTTTTGCCTGTTGCGGTTCCAACCGTTGGGCAGATGCCATGATGCAATATTTTCCTTTTTCCTCAGAAAAGCAATTAGTTGATTTGTCAGCAAAAATATGGTATGACGAATGTGATGAGGGTGACTGGAGGGAATCATTTACACATCATCCAAAAATTGGTGATGTCAAAAGCCTGACGGAAAAATTTGCCGGAAAAGAACAGGCCGGAGTTGCTGTGGCTACAGAGGAAACTATAACGCAATTGGCGAAAGCCAACTCCGAATATGAAAACAAAAACGGATTTATATTCATTATATGTGCTACCGGGAAATCTGCCGATGAAATGCTGGCCTTGTTAAATGACCGCCTACAAAATACTCCCGATGAAGAATTGCATATCGCTATGGGTGAACAGCAGAAGATTTCTATCATCAGATTCAAAAAAATGCTTCCTGATGGAGATTTCAGTTTCTTAAAAGTAAGCCAGATTACTACTCATGTCTTAGATACTTCAACCGGAATTCCCGGGAAAGACATTTCTATAAAGTTGCAAGCCTTTAAAGATAATACCTGGCAAACAATTGCGCAGGGAATCACCAATAGCGATGGCAGAATTCCGGACTTACTTCCTCAGGAACGAAACTTAAAACCGGATACTTATAAAATGGTCTTTGACACAGGAAACTATTACACCAAAACCAATACAAAAACTTTCTACCCAAAGGTCGAAATCATTTTCAGCACTTTTGACGAAACGCACTACCATGTTCCGTTATTGGTGAACCCTTTTGGGTATAGTACCTATAGGGGAAGTTAGAAGCAAGAGGCAAGAGAAAAATAATATAGAGAAGAGATTCACAATTCGTAATTTATAATTCGTAATTCACATGACGATTCCAAATAATAAAAAAGAACAATTGTTCGATAGTTTAAGTAAAGCTAATTCGGCTTTCAACGAAATATATCCCGGTGATCGAAGTGAGCGCCAGCCTGTACACACGCTGTATGGAGGTGCTAACCTTTTTAAATCAGATGCTCCTATCTTATTAGGGCAGCGTGCTTTGGAAATATTGCAAACGTATGCTCCCAACCATGAAGTTTTTGGTAAAGCATTTGGCCTGACCGGAGGAAATGATTTTAGTAAAAAAATTTATGATAAAGTGGTTGCCAAATTAAAAACAGAAGCAATTGAAGATTTCCGTATCGACTTTGAAGATGGTTACGGAAACCGAAGCAATGAAGAAGAAGATGCCACAGCGGAATCAACTGCTAAAGAGGTCGCCAAAGGTATGAGGGAAAATACCCTTTCCCCTTTTATCGGAATCAGGATTAAGCCTTTTACCGAAGAAATGAAAGAACGAGGCTTACGCACTTTGGATATTTTCCTGACTACGTTGGTAAAGGAAACCGGAGGAAAATTGCCGGATAATTTTGTAGTGATGTTGCCCAAGGTAACCATTCCGGAACAGCCGGAAACCTTGGCCAATTTCTTCACTATCCTCGAAGAAGAGTTAGACTTGACAAAAGGAATCCTTAAAATGGAAATGATGGTTGAAACCACACAGGCCATTATGGCCATTGATGGCACTAACCCTTTATACAAATTCATCAAAGCCGCTCAGGGACGTTGCATTGCAATGCACTTCGGAACTTATGACTATACGGCCAGCTGTAGCATTACAGCTAAATATCAGGAAATGAACCACCCTGTGTGTGATTTTGCTCACAACATGACTAAAGTAGCCTTAGCTCACACCGGAATCTGGTTGAGTGATGGCGCTACCAACACAATGCCTATTGGTCCACACCGCGGTGATTTGACACCGGAACAGGAAAAAGAAAATATGGAAGTAGTTCACCGTGCCTGGAAAAAAGGATACGATCATATCCGTCATTCGTTGTGGAATGGATTTTATCAGGGCTGGGATTTGAATCCGGCGCAATTTCCTTTGCGTTATGCTGCTGTTTATGCTTTCTTTCTTGAAAGCTATGATGATGCCGTGGAACGTCTGAAAACCTTTGTAGAAAAGGCAGCCCGTGCTACACTTATTGGAGATGTATTTGATGATGCTGCCACAGGTCAGGGATTGCTGAACTATTTCCTGAGAGCGCTCAACAGTGGTGCTATTACAGAAGAAGAAGTTTTGGCAACAGGACTGACTCTTGAGGAAATCCGGGGACGTTCGTTTAAGAAGATTTTAGAAAACAGGGCTTCAAAATAAGCCTACAACATAAAAAAGCCACTTAAAAGTGGCTTTTTTATTTATTATAGGTTACTATATTACATAGGAAGTGACTTTAACTCACTAAGGGTTTTCTTTGCCAGCTCTATTTTCTCGGTAAACAATTCTTTCCCTTTAAGAGTGTCAGCGATAGCATTAATTTTTTTCTTTGTCTTAGTTGACATTGAAATGACCTTAGATGTTTTTTTAGAATTCATAACTGTTTGGTTATTGAGTTATTATAAAAATTTAAAGTTATTAAATTTTGTTCAAAGTTAAATTATTTTTTTTTATAAACCAAAATGTCATCATACTGCTCATTAGGTATATATTGAAATGTTGTTCCCGGATCTGACTTATATCTACCAAAAAAAACATATTCTTTACAGAGTTCTTTAAAGTGTTTGTTGACAAATGCCCTATACAATTTTATACGTCTTTGATAGTTTTTACAATCACCTTTGCATTTTTTAGTGCAAACGGGTAAACAATTATTAACAAATTCATCATGGTTATCGCTACCACTAACAATTAGAACTGCTTCCGGATATTTATCAAAAAACATTGGCACCGTACTTAAAACCGTATTAAAAACAATATAAACATCTCCGTTATTGCTGTTTACATTATCAACAATTGTGCCCAAGCCATCAACATAGTCCCCAAATCCTAAATTAAACACAACTCTGTCATTCATTTCCATTATCGGGAAATATTCGATTGCTTTAATTATCGATTTACTGCCATTACTTTCAAAGAAATACAAAGTCCTGTCAACTTCTGTTGTTTCTAAAGTAGTATAAAAAGGTAAATTCAACGTTTCCTATTAAAGTTTAAAAATGTAAACATAAACATTTTCCTATTAATAAGAAAACCAGTTGTTAATTATTATTTTCGATACAAATCCATCAAAACTTTCTCAGGTGTATAAGGCGCATTAACAGCAAGTTCTGCTTTCGGATTAAACTGCCTGATCGCATCTCTTATAGCAAAATAAGCTCCAATTCCATACATCAGCGGAGGCTCTCCAACTGCTTTTGATTTTTTGATGGCCAATTCATGACCTTCGGTTTCCAAATGATGGATGTTGATTACTTTGGGCACCGAATAAATATCCGGAACTTTATAAGTAGACAAAGCATTGGAAAGCAGTCTTCCCTGATCATTATAAACAATTTCCTCAAGGGTCATCCATCCTATTCCCTGCACCAGTCCGCCTTCTATCTGTCCATTATCAATAGTTGGGTTCATACTTTTTCCAAAATCATGAACGATATTGATGCTGTCAAATTCATAAGTTCCTTTAAGACAGTCAACCGTAACTTCGTGGATGGAAGTCCCATAAACGTGATAGGCAAACGGATGTCCTTTTTCTTTAGTCTTATCGTAATGTATCGTTGGTGTAGCATAATGGGCATTTTCAGAAAGTGCCACACGCTGTGTGAAAGCCTTTAGTACTAAATCCTTCCAGGTCATATCGGTTTTGGCTTCATTGGCATAAACCATTTCATCCCTTATTTCAATAATCTGGTCTGTGAACTCTTTTTGGGCTACAGCTTTAAGACGTTCAATCAATGCACTGCATGCCATCAATAAGGCTTTTCCATTCAAATCTGCTCCGGCACTGGCTGCTGTTGGTGAAGTATTGGCAACACGAAGTGTATTGGTCGATTCCAGTCGAACTTTATCGGGTTTAACACCCAGTGTTTCAACAACAATCTGGAGCATTTTGGTATTCAGCCCCTGCCCCATTTCTACTCCTCCGGTACTTACGACAACACTTCCATCATGGTATATGTGAACCAAAGCCCGGGCATGGTTCATCATAGTATTGGTAAATGAAATCCCGAAACAAATGGGTTGTATTGCAAGACCTTTCTTAAAGCGGGTATTGTTTTTATTGAATTCAGCTACTCTTGCTTTTTGAGCTTCGTAATTGTAATCCTCCATACAGGTTTCCCAAGTTCTTTGAGCTTCCACCTGATGCAGTATCTGTCCGTATGATAATTCATCTCCTTCTTTGACCAAATTGGTTCTTTGTATCAAAGACGGGCTAACTCCCAAAGTTTCGGCAGCTTTTACAATAGCAGCTTCAATTACGAATTTACCCTGCGGTCCGCCAAATCCTCTAAAAGCAGTATTTGGTGGTAAATTGGTTTTACAGCTGTAAGCTTTCGCAATAACATTTGGAATAAAATAAGCATTCGTGGAGTGAAATAACGTTCTTTCCATTACTGCAGGAGATAAATCGGCAGCCGCTCCAGCATTTTGGTAATGCGTTACCTCGTAAGCCAGGATTTTATAATCTTTATCCAATCCAATTTTGAAATCGGCTGAGTAAGGATGTCTTTTTCCGGTCATACGCATATCGTCCATGCGATGCATCGACATCTTAACCGGTTTATGTAAAACCTTTGTTGCCAGTGCTACCATAACCGCCCAAGGAGTTGCCTGATCTTCTTTTCCTCCAAAACCACCTCCTAAACGTACAGTATCAATTTCGACTTTATGCATTGGGATTCCCAACACCTGTGCTACCATGCGCTGCACAGCCGTTGGTCCCTGTGTAGATGATGAAATTATTATACTTCCGTCTTCTTTTGGACGGGCATAAGCACCTTGAGTTTCAATATATAAATGTTCCTGTCCGTTTACATCACTTCGTCCTTCTATAATATGTTCGCATTTATCCCAAGCTGATTCGGTATCACCCAGTTTGAACTGCCTTGGTGGCATGATAAGTTTTCCTTTAGCTTGTGCTTCTCTTGGATCAACAATTACTGGTAGTTCTTCATAATCAACTTTTATAAGTTTTGAAGCCTGACGGCAGTCATGTTCTGAAGTTCCAACAATAAGACAGATTACCTGCCCCCGAAAGTGAACTTCATCTTCAGCAAACAAAGGCTCATCCGGTATAATACCTCCAATCTGATTCAGACCGGGAATATCCTGTCTCTTATA
>CAMFLD010000055.1 GCA_945957245.1 uncultured Flavobacterium sp.
ATCGTCGGCAGCGTCAGATGTGTATAAGAGACAGATACTAACCACATCAATAAACCCGGACGATATTAAATTATCAAAAAAATTAGGAGCCAATCTCTACATACGGAAACCGGTTTCGATCAATGCGCTCAAAAAAGCCATACAATATGCATTATCGATAGATTGGAAGAGTTTTATTCCTAATGATGTCAATTTCATATACCGATAATCGAATATAAATATCCTGCTTAATTGCAATAAATTCAAAATATTAGGGTATTTGGAAAGTTTTTCCTATGTTAGTCGCCTATAAACCAATTATTGAATGATGTAAGCGCATATTTTACATTATCCAAAGTAAAAACCAACCTAAACATGAGAAAAATTTTCCTGGGGATTATCCTAGCTTTTGCCCCGTTTGCCTACTCCCAGGCAGACAAAGAAAAAGCAGTAATCGATTCAATCGAAAAAACATTTACCTACAAACACGGAACCATTGAACTTGAAAATGGTATAGGTAAAATAAATATTCCAAATGAATTTAAATACCTCGATGCCAAACAATCAGAAAGAGTATTGGTAGATTTATGGGGAAATCCCAAATCTGAGAACATTTCTATGGGAATGATTCTTCCCGAAAATGAAGGTGTACTTAGTCAAAATGGTTATGTTTTTAACATCCAATATGATGCCATCGGTTATGTAAAAGATGATGATGCCGATGATATAGACTATGACGACTTGCTTAAGCAAATGAGGGAAGATGCCAAAACCGAAAATGAAGAACGCAAGAAACAAGGTTTCGAAGCTATTACTATCGTAGGATGGGCTGCCAAACCATTTTACGATAAAGAAAAGAAAACACTGCATTGGGCAAAAGAAATCAAATTTGGAAACGAGCCTGAAAATACACTTAACTATAATATCCGGATTTTAGGCCGCAAAGGTGTCTTGGTTTTAAATGCAATTGCCACAACCAAAGAATTACCTTTAGTACAAAAGGACATCAATAAAGTGCTGGGCATGGTGAAATTTAATGAAGGATATAAATACGAAAACTTCGATTCTTCAGTAGATGAAGTAGCAGCGTGGACTATTGGCGGATTGGTCGCCGGAAAAGTTCTGGCTAAAGTTGGATTCTTTGCTATTTTGGCCAAATTTGGGAAATTGATATTTCTGGGAATTGCAGCCGCTTTTGGAGCATTCAGGAAAAAAATTGCCGGGCTATTCGGTAAAAAAACGGAAGAAGAACCTCAAACGACAGTGGCAGAAATTGAGCCTCACGATGAAACACCATCTGAATCTTAACATCATAAAAACATTTATATACAACCCCAAAAGTCCTGTCCTTTTGGGGTTGTTTTTTTTGGTAAATTATTGCTTGTTTTTTTGTTAATTTGTGTACCAAACAATAAACAACATGCAATTTGACCCAAATGAATTAGAACACACCGAAGTTTACAAACTACTAACCGGTGCCATAATTCCCAGACCCATAGGCTGGATTTCAAGCATCAGCGAAAACGGAATCAACAACCTGGCCCCTTTTTCTTATTTTAATGCCGTTGGCGATGACCCGCCACATGTAATGTTTTCCACGGGACGGGGTAATGATACTAATAAAGATACCCTAAATAACGTTTTGGCTACCAAGCAGTTTGTAGTCAATATGGTCACCGAAGAACTAACGGAACAAATGAATACAACAGCACAGTCGGTTCACTCTGATATAGACGAATTTGAACTGGCCGGAGTAACTGCAATTCCCTCAGAAAAAATAAAACCAATGCGGGTTAAAGAAAGCCCAATTACTTTTGAATGTGAATTGGTACATCATTATTTCCTTGAAGGTCATAAGCATGGTGGAGCCTGTGTCATCATAGGGCGTATTGTAATGATGCACTTTAATGACGATGTTTTATCAGATAATTTCAGGGTCAATATGGATAATTACAAACCCGTTTCCCGACTGGCAGGCTCGCATTATTCAAAAATAGGTGAGCTTTTCTCCGTAAAAAGAAACTAAAATGAAAACAGATACACTTGAAATAAATGTAGCCATGCAGGTTTCAAAATCTGTACATGAAGTCTTTGAAGCGATAGTAAATCCTGAAAAAATGAGCAACTATTTTATTTCAGAAAGTACTGGCCGAATGGAAGAAAACAAGAATCTAATTTGGAAATTTCCCGAGTTTAGTTTCGAAGTCCCTGTAAAAGTTGGAAAAATTAAACAGGATGAATTAATATCATTTCATTGGGAGAATAGCGGCAAAAACCTCTTGGTTGAAATAAACCTTTCCCCTATCGGTGACAATTTTACGCTTGTAAAAATTTCAGAAAAAAGTATGGAAAACAATGAAGCCGGGCTTCAGTGGTTATCCGGGAACTCATTTGGCTGGTCCAATTTCCTAGCCTGTCTTAAAGCATATCTTGAATTTGGAATCAATCTCAGAAAAGGTTCCTTTGACTTTATGGAAAAATAAAAATGAAAATAGCAGTTATAGGTGGTGGCCCGGGAGGCTTATACTTTTCTATATTAACCAAAAAAGCAATGCCCAATTGCCAGATTGATGTTTACGAACGTAATAAATCTGACGACAGTTTTGGATTTGGCGTTGTCTTCTCCGATGAAACTCTGGCCGAATTCCTATCACGGGATTTAAAATCTTACGAATTAATCCGAAGCAACTTCGCCTATTGGGATGATATAATTATCGCAAGAGACGGACAAACGGTTAACATAGCCGGAAACGGATTTTGCGGCTGTTCAAGGAAAAAATTATTGCAGTTATTACAACAACGCTGCTCTGAAGAAGGTGTAAATCTGCATTTTGAGCAAAATATAGACGACATCAGTCAATTTAAAAATTCAGACATCATTGTAGCTTCAGATGGAATTTCCAGTAATATAAGAACAAAATACGCGGATAACTTCGGAACTAAAATTTCTTTAAAGAAAAACCGCTTCGTATGGCTGGGTTCTACTAAACCACTGGATGCTTTTACCTATTTCTTCAGAAACACAGAACACGGACTAATCGTTGCCCATACTTATCAGTACGAACCGGGTATGAGCACATGGATTTTTGAGTGCAGCGATGAAACCTGGCAGAAACACGGATTTGAAGTTACAAACGAAGAAACAACAATAGCCAAAATAGAAGCTATTTTTAAAGACGAGTTAGAAGGCCATCCTTTATTAACAAATAAATCTCATTGGCGCCAATTCCCTCATGTAACCAATGAAAAATGGTATCATGAAAATATAGTACTTCTGGGCGATGCCAAAGCCACAGCACATTACTCGATTGGCTCAGGTACTAAGCTTGCGATGGATTCGGCTATTGGCTTATCAGATGCTGTAATTGCCAATCCAAACGATGTAAAAGCGGCTTTTGAGCAATATGAAAAAACACGCCGCAATACGGTTGAAATGATTCAGCATGCCGCATTAGTGTCGCTCGATTGGTTTGAAAATATGGATAGGCACAACCAGCATTCCTTTTATCAATTTGCTTTTGGCTGTATGACCAGGGCTAAAAAAGTAACGTTTGAAAACTTACGTTTGCGTGACAAATCATTTACAGATAAGGTCTTAAAAGACTTTTATAAAAACAATACTTCAAATGAAACTGAAGAAATTCCCGTGGCGTTTACTAAATTCAAATTACGTGATTTAGAACTAAATAACCGCATTGCCATGTCAGCCATGGGACAATATTCCGCAGAAAACGGATTGGTCAACGATTGGCATTTGGTTCATTATGGAAGTCGTGCAACCGGAGGTGTAGGGTTAATTATAGCGGAGATGACTGCTATTTCCGAAACAGGACGTATAACTTTAGGTTGTACAGGATTATACAATGACCAACAAGTAGTTGAATGGAAAAAAATAACTGATTTTATTCATAAAAACAGCCAGTCTAAAATTGGAGTTCAACTAGGCCATTCCGGACGCAAAGGAGCTATTAAAAAACCTTGGGAAACCGAACCCCTTAAAAATATATGGCCTTTAATTTCAGCATCTCCAATAGCCTTCAACGAACATTTTGCAATCCCAAAAGAAATGGACACGAACGATATGGATTTGATTACTTCCCAATTCGTTCAGGCAGCTATAAATGCCGACAAAGCAGGTTTCGACATGATTGAACTTCAGGCGCATCATGGGTTTTTATTAGCCTCATTCCTTTCTCCTCTGACCAATATCAGAAAAGACAGTTTTGGAGGAAGCATCGAAAACCGATTGAAATTTCCACTAAGGGTTTTCAATGCAATAAGAAATATATTTCCAAAAGAAAAACCAATTTCAGTAAGGATTTCAGCATCAGATTGGGCTGAAAACGGAATTTCAGAAGAAGATGTTATAATTATTGCAAAAGCTTTTAAAGAGGCCGGAGCTGATATTATTGATGTTTCTACGGGAAATACTGTCGCACATCAAAAACCGCAAACTGGCAGAATGTGGCAAGTTCCTTTTTCTGATTTAGTAAAAAATACTATTCATATTCCAACCATCACAGCAGGATATATTCAGGATATTGACCAAATCAATACCATTATCCTTAATGGCAAAGCTGATTTGGTAGCTTTAGGCAGGCCTTTATTGCTTGATGCCAATTTTGTACGGAATGCACAGGCTTATGAACAATATCAGACAAATGACATCCCTAATCAATACAAAATGGGTATCTCACATTTATATCCGTTAAAAGCGACCGAAAGAAAGCAACTTGAAGGAATGAAAATCGCTTTAAAACCAAAAAGCAATAAAAAATAATTTCAAATCATGGATTATGAAAACAGAATCAATTAAAAAACAATTCGTAATTCATAATTCATAATTCATAATTCATAATTATTTATGAAAAACTATACCGATAACTTCGCCCACGATCATTTGCCGGATACCAACTTGCAACCTGATTATATTTTTCTGGATTTACCGCTGTTCAATAGACCCGAAATGCTGAATTGTGCCGACAGATTATTGGATTTTCATATCAGGGAAGGTCGTGGCAATAATCCATGCTTGAGAACATTTAACGGTATATGGACTTATAATGACTTATATGAAAAAGCGAATCAGATAGCCCATGTTCTTGTAGATGATTTAGGTCTCAAATCAGGAAACCGTGTGCTGATTCGTTCCGCTAATAACCCAATGATGGTAGCCTGCTGGTTTGCCATACTCAAAGCAGGTGGAATTGTAGTAGCAACAATGCCATTACTTCGTTCCAAAGAACTGACCACCATAATTGATTGTGCTGAAATATCTCATGCGCTATGTGAAAAAAGTCTGCAGGATGAAATGAATCTGGTAAAATCAGGGTTTCTGCAAAAAACCTGTTTTTATGATGAATTGGAGTCGCTTATGGCTTCCAAACCAAAAACATTTACCAATTACCATTCAAAATCAGATTCTATATGCTTAATTGGTTTTACTTCAGGAACTACAGGCTTGCCAAAAATGACAGCACACTACCATAAAGACATCCTTAATATTTGTGAAGCCTTTCCGCAATATTCATTACAACCTAAAGAAAATGATATTTTTACAGGAAGCCCGCCTCTTGGCTTTACTTTTGGCCTGGGCGGATTGGTATTGTTCCCATTGTATTTTGGAGCCTCCACTTTTTTAATTGAAAAACCAACGCCCGATATGCTTTTGCAGGCAATACAGGATCATAAAATCACCATTTGCTTTACGGCACCAACTGCATGGCGGGTAATCACTGGTAAAGTGAAGGAATTTGATATATCAAGCCTACGCAAATGCGTCTCTGCGGGAGAAACACTTCCGTTAAAAGTATGGCAGGATTGGTATGATGCTACGGGACTCAAGATTATTGACGGAATCGGAGCTACCGAAATGCTGCACATTTTTATTTCCTCTAATATCGAAAACATGAAACCCGGAGCAACCGGAGTGGCTGTAACCGGATATGAAGCCAAAATAATAGACCAAAACGGCAACGAAACTCCAAGAAATGAACCCGGAAGACTTGCTGTAAGAGGCATCACCGGATGTAAATACCTTAATCGGACTGAAAAACAAAAAGAATATGTTGAAAATGGCTGGAACATCACCGGAGATATTTTCCGTCAGGATGAAGACGGTTACTTTTGGTTTGTCGCCCGAGGGGATGATATGATTATTTCTTCCGGTTATAATATAGCCGCAATTGAAGTAGAAAGTGTTCTTTTGACACACGATGAAATTTTAGAATGCGCTGTAATCGGCCTTCCCGATGAAGAACGGGGAATGCTGGTTTGCGCCCATATCGTACTGAAAGACCAAAGTAAGGCTACTGACAATATGAAGAACCATATCCAACACTGGTTCAAGGAAACAGCAGCACCTTATAAATATCCAAGAGTAATTTATTTTACAGCAACATTACCCAAAACCGAAACCGGAAAAATACAACGTTTTAAATTAAAATCATGAGAAAAATATTCATACTATTTACCATTACTTCACTTGCCCTTATTGGGATGCTGATGTATGTCAACCTGAAATTCAGCTTTCTGCTGCTTATTTTCATTCCACTTATACTAATGGGATTGTATGATATGTTCCAATCTAAAAAAAGTATTCGGAGGAACTTTCCTTTGTTAGGAAGAATGCGATATTTACTCGAAAGCATCGGTCCGGAAATGCGCCAGTACTTTGTAGAAACCGACCTGGACGGGAAACCGTTTAACCGGCTGCAAAGAAGTCTGGTATACCAGCGAAGCAAAAAAGAAATCGACACCATGCCTTTCGGAACCCAACTTGATGTTTATGACGAAGGCTACGAATGGATTAACCATAGCATCCGGGCTATTTCCTTTTCGAATGTAAATGATAATCCACGGGTTCGAATTGGTTCATCCCAATGCGAGAAACCTTATGATGCCAGTTTGTTCAATATCAGCGCCATGAGTTTTGGTTCCCTTAGTAAAAATGCCATCTTAGCCCTAAATAATGGAGCCAAAATGGGTAAATTTTACCATAATACCGGAGAAGGCGGATTATCACCCTACCATTTACAGGGAGGTGACGTAGTTTGGAACATTGGAACTGGCTATTTCAGTTGCCGCACCGATGATGGAAAATTCAGCTATGATGCCTTTGTGGAAAGAGCTACACTTGAAAATGTCAAAATGATTGAAATCAAGTTTTCTCAAGGTGCCAAACCCGGACACGGAGGAATTCTTCCAAAAGAAAAAGTAACTGATGAAATTGCAGCCATCCGCTTAGTTTCAAAAGGAAAAGATGTCGTTTCTCCTCCTACCCATTCAGCCTTTACAACACCGAGAGAATTAATGGATTTTGTAAAACTGCTACGCAAAGGTTCCGGCGGAAAACCTATCGGGATGAAAATCTGTATCGGAAACAAATCGGAATTCCTTTCCATCTGCAAAGCCATGGTGGAGACCAAAACCTACCTTGATTTTATCACCGTTGATGGTGGTGAAGGGGGAACCGGAGCTGCGCCACAGGAATATTCAGACCATGTGGGAATGCCGTTGAGAGAAGCTTTGGCATTTGTTTACGATTCCCTAAATGGCTTTGGACTGAAAGACCAAATCAAGATTATCTGTAGTGGTAAAGTAATTACAGGATTTGACATCATCAAAAATCTTTCCATCGGAGCGGATTTGTGTAATTCGGCACGAGGAATGATGTTTGCGTTGGGATGCATTCAGGCATTAGAATGTCATGCCAATACCTGCCCTACAGGAGTTGCTACACAAGACCCACAATTAATGAAAGGACTGGTTCCTGAACAGAAAAGCATACGGGTAGCACGTTTCCAGAAAGAAACAGTCAAAAGCGCTATGGACCTGATGGCTTCTGCGGGAATTGAACATCCTGATGATGTGGACCGAACAGTTGTCAGTACCCGAATTGATAAAACACATGTTAAAACTTTCCATGAAATCTATCCCGAACTCGTAAAAGGATGCCTTCTGAATGAAGAAAGCGTTCCTCAGGAATTTTTGTACTTTTGGAAGAAAGCTTCGGTAGATAAATTTTAGAAGCCATTCCCCGTCTAGTCAGTCTGACGAGAGGGCTAAAAAACAATATAAATGAACAACTATTTCACAAAAACTGAAAAAATACGCTTTAAACACGTAGACTACGCCGGAATCGTTTTCTATCCCCGTTTTTTGGAAATGCTTAATGATTTGGTCGAGGACTGGTTTGAAGAAGCTTTGGATCGGCCTTTTTCCAAAATCCATGAAACCAATGGGATTCCAACGGTCGATTTAAAAGTACAATTTAAAAAAGCAGCCCGCATAGGTGAAATCCTGACTAAAAAACTTTGGGTCATCAGCTTAGGCGGAGCATCTGTAAATTGCGGTTTCCGTTTTGAAGACGAAAACCAAAAAACCGTTTTGGAAGGCGAAGTAACTTTGGTAAATGTTTCCATTGCTGAAGATAGAAACAACATAAAATCTGAAGCATTCAATGAAGAAATGAAAGAAAAAATTTCATCATTTATAATTTAAAATTTAAAATAATTCTATAAATGGAATTCAAAAAATTCAAAGCCGCCGCCGTACAAACCTCCCCTGTTTTTCTGGATGTGGAAAAAACAATTGCAAAAGCCGTTTCTTTTATAAAAGAAGCTACTGCTAATGGAGCCAATCTGATAGCTTTTCCTGAAGTTTTTGTGGCTGGCTACCCTTATTGGAACTGGATCATGACTCCGGTTCAGGGAAGCAAATGGTACGAGCAGCTTTATAAAGCTTCTGTGAAAACAGATGATGCTGAGATGCAGCCTTTGTATGATGCAGCCAAACAATATAATTGCCACATCGTTATCGGAATCAATGAACGAGGCGATAGTTATGGAGAAATATACAACACCAACTTAATCATAGATAACAATGGTAAACTCATAGGAAAACACCGAAAACTGGTTCCAACCTGGGCAGAAAAACTGACCTGGACCTCTGGTGATGGTTCTTCTTTAAAAGTTTACAATACAGAAATAGGGCCAATTGGTACCTTGGCCTGTGGCGAAAATACCAACACTTTGGCTAGATTTACATTACTCTCACAAGGTGAACTCATTCATATTGCCAACTACATTTCGCTACCCGTAGCGCCACCTGATTATAACATGGCTGAAGCTATTAAGATTAGGGCGGCAGCTCATTCATTCGAAGGAAAACTTTTTACCATTGTTTCCTGCTCCACCATTTCAAAAGAAATTATGGAAGCCCTAAAACCGGATGTTCCCAATGTAGAAGAATTGCTGACCCGAAAAAATTCGGCTTTCTCCGGGATAATTGGTCCCAACGGAGCCGTTGTGGGAGAACCATTGATTGATGATGAAGGCATTGTGTATGCTGATATTGATTTGGAAAAATGCATCCAGCCAAAGCAAATGCACGATATTTTAGGACATTATAACAGGTTTGATATTTTTGATTTAAGAGTGAATACCGCTCCCACGAGAAAGATTACCTTTATAGACAATCATGAAGATTTTAATAACAGATAAACTAACGGCCAAACCTCATGGAAACAAACAACTATTCAGACGATCAAATTGGAAGAGCAAGAGTTCAGGATTCTCCGGAATTACAAGCTTATTATAAAGAACTTGAAACTTTGGGAGCCGGAGCGCTATGGACTGTTGCCAACGATATTGAGCCTTGGGAACCCAGAAGCAATTCCGTTCCGATGTTATGGAAATATGATGACCTGAGGGAATTGGTTTTAAAGTCATCTGAGCTCGTTACGCCTGAGCAGGCCGGACGCCGTGTAGTTTATTTAGTTAATGATAAACGTAAAGATGTTTCAGCAGCCGTGGGTTGGCTTTATACCGGAATTCAGGTTACCCGCCCGGGCGAAAGTACTTCAGCACACAGACATAAAGCCTCTGCCCTGCGGTTTATTATGGAAGGCGACAAAGGTTATACAGTAGTTGATGGCAACAAAATAATGCTCGAAGTCAATGATTTTGTAATTACACCAAATTCCACCTGGCACGAACACGGTGTTGAAGAAGGCGGAAAAACCTGTATCTGGCAGGACGGCCTTGATATTCCTTTAGTAAATGCTTTAGAAGCTAATGATTATGCCGTTTACGATGGAAAACAACCTTTAATAGCGCCTATCAATCACTTACCAATGTCTTTTGATGGAAACGGACTCGTTCCTGCTGATGTTGTTTGGGATAAACCTTATTCTCCATTATTCAAGTATTCGTGGAAAAAAGTATATCCGGCCTTATTGGAAGCAGCTAAAGTAAATGAACCCAATCCATTTGACGGAATCTTATTAAAATATACTAATCCTATGACCGGCGGTCATGTAATGCAAACTATGGGAGCCTCTATTCAATTGCTTCCGGCAGGATTTAAAGGGAAAGCCCATAAGCATACCGGTTCATTCGTATTTCAATGTGCCAAAGGGAAAGGCTATTCGATAATCAATGGCCAGCGTTTTGACTGGAAAGAACGTGATATTTTCTGTATCCCTTCATGGGCGTGGCATGAACATCATAATGCTTCAGAAACCGAAGATGCCTGCTTATTCAACTTCAACGATTTACCCGTTATTGAAGGCTTAGGATTATTTCAGGGAAAAGAATACACAGAAAATAACGGACATCAATCCATTTAATACGTTTTAAAATGTTTCGAATCCGATTTTCCTTTTTGTTATTGTTCCTATCAACTGCCTTATTTTCACAGGATATTGATC
>CAMFLD010000056.1 GCA_945957245.1 uncultured Flavobacterium sp.
GTCAGATGTGTATAAGAGACAGACTACATTTTTTCTTACTTTAACGAAAACGTTTTCGATTGTTATTTTTAATGTTTAAATACTTGTATATCAATAATTTATTAAATTATATTAAATCCAAAAATCAATAAGTAAGAAAAAAGCTGTTATTATTTTAAACAAATGGACACTTCGCATTTTGACAACAAAAAAAGCCGGAAAAAAATCTTATTTCCGGCTTCTTTTTCAGTAAAAATATTGTTTTTTATCTCAATGCCTGTTCAATGTCGGCCAACAGGTCATCAATATCTTCTACTCCTGTACTCAATCGAACCAAATCATCGGTAATACCGATTTCCTTTCTTTTGTCTTCAGGAATAGAGGCATGGGTCATCAAAGCAGGATGATTTGCAAGGCTTTCAACCCCTCCCAGGGATTCCGCCAAAGTGAATACTTTTAATTTCTCAAGGAATGCTACTGCATCTTCTTTTTTACCGGATTTGAAGGTAAAGGAGACCATACCGCCAAAACCACTCATTTGTTTTTTGGCAATGTTATGGAAGGGATGATCTGGTAATCCAGGGAAAAATACTTTGTCTATATCGGGATGGTTTGCAAGGAAGTTAGCCACTTTTTCCCCATTTTCGCAGTGTCTCTGAACACGTAAATGCAGGGTTTTTAGCCCTCTCAATACCAAAAAACTGTCCATTGGGCCTAAGGTAGCTCCTGTTGCAAATTGTTTGAAGTGCAACTCATCCCCCAATTCTTTATCTTTTATAATCAAAGCTCCTGCTATAACATCACTATGACCGCCAAGATATTTGGTCGCCGAGTGCATTACAATGTCTGCTCCTAAATCCAATGGTTTTTGAAGATAAGGTGTTGCAAAAGTATTATCAACAGCAAATAGGATATTGTGCTTTTTGGTAACCTTAGCGATTTCGGCAATATCAGCCAGTTTCATCAATGGGTTGGTAGGTGTTTCAACCCATACTAATTTGGTGTTTTCATTAATAAGAGACTGGAATTTATCCATATCATTCATATCAACAAAATGGAATCTGATGCCACTGTCTTTGTATAATCGGGTAAATAATCGGTAGGTTCCTCCATATAAATCATCCATAGCAATTACTTCATCTCCGGCTTTGAAAAGACGCAAAAGGCAATCAGTTGCTGCAAGTCCGGATGAAAAAGCCAGTCCACGAGCACCGTTTTCTATTGATGCCAAGGCATCTTCTAAAGCCTGGCGGGTTGGATTTGCGGCTCTTGAGTATTCATAATCGCCAACAGGCTGTCCGGGTGAAGTTTGTGCATAAGTTGAGGTTTGAAATACCGGAGGCATTACAGCGCCGGTAACTGCTTCATGGTGTTGGCCACCATGTATTACTTTGGTATTGAATTTCATTTTTTCTAAAAAATTTATTGAACAAATGTAGCGAGTTTATTTGGAACAGCTAAAAGGTTTTGACTTCATTTAACAATTATACCATTGACAAAAGGAATAATTCAGAAAGTGAAAATTAGGGGTTTTATAAGTTAAAATTAGGTTACAAAACCATAAACTTAGAAGGAAGTTTTTTAATTTGCGAGAGCGGGATTAGATTTATTGTTTCTTAAAAAGCATAGTATAATTGATGAAAAAAATACTTTTGGTTGAAGATGAGGCTCATGTAGTATCCTTTATAAAAAAAGGGCTTTCAGAAGAAGGCTTTGAGGTAAGCGTTGCCTTTGAAGGCAAAACAGGATTACAGATGGCACTCGAGAATACTTTCGACTTAATTATCTTGGACATTATGCTTCCCGAAATCAATGGTCTCGATATCTGCAAATCAATACGCAATAAAAACCAACAGGTTCCGATATTATTTCTTACAGCACTTGGAACACCAGAGAATGTTGTACTGGGGCTTGAAAATGGTGCAGATGATTATCTGGTAAAACCATTCAAATTTATTGAACTATTGGCTCGTATAAGGAATTTACTGCGCAGGATTGATGGAAAAACAATAATGGGGCATCCCACAGCAAAGGAAAACGAGCATATACATACGTTTCATGACCTAAGGCTTGATGATTATACCAAAACAGTAACCCGAGGAGGAGCCGAAGTTTCATTGACTTCAACAGAATTCAAACTGTTGTTGCATTTCCTTAAAAATAAGAACAAAGTACTTTCCCGAATGGATATTCTGGAGGCTGTATGGGGTGTGGATTATGATTTGGGTACCAATGTTGTAGATGTTTATATAAACTATCTAAGGAAAAAAATAGATACCATACCAGAAGAAAAAATAATCCATACAATCATTGGTATGGGGTATGTTCTTAAAGAAAACAATTGAGAAATTTTAAAATACTATGATTATCAGAAAACCATCAAGGACCGTTTTGTTGTTTCTTTTACCGTTTCTTATGGTTATTCTGTTGTTTAGTGTTTTTATCTATTATACAGTATCCGGATATTCTGAGGATTATCTATTTAAGTTGCTTGAGGCACGTGCTAATAAGGTGGCCAAAGAAAATTTTGAAGGAGGAAATAACATTAAAAATAATCTGACCCAAAATCGGTTTTCTGAAAAACTACCTCACGAAAAAGACTATTTCATTTCCATAAAAAAAGGACTGGATTTAAAAAAAGAAGCCAACAAAATAGGTGTAGACACAGCTTTTTTTAGCAATGTTATCCGAAAAGGAAATTCCGAATATGTTTCGGCACAATACCTTTACAAAGGAATTCGGTACAAATCAAAATCGGGCGATTTTATTGTGATTACGGTTGCCGAGAACTATTTTGAAAAAAACAAATCAGAAACATTTGCTAAAACCTTACTTTTTGTGGTTGGAGCAACATTGCTTCTGCTTCTTTACATTGCCATTTATTATACAAAAAATATTTTTAAGCCTATTGCTGCAATTACAGAAAGTGTTAAGGAGATAAGTTCTGAAAACCTGCACCTCAGGCTTGATGATACCCATACCAATACCGAGCTTCATGAACTTACCTATACATTTAATGACATGCTTGACCGAATGGAGACGTCATTTGAAACCCAAAATAATTTTATCAGTAATGCTTCGCATGAATTACGCACTCCGCTTACAGCCATAATAGGGGAGGCCGATGTAGCACTTTCTAAACTCAGGAGCCCAGAAGATTATATAGAGTCACTGCAGGTAATCTTACAGGAAGCCGAAAAACTGGATAACAAAACCAAAGCTTTGTTGTTTTTGGCGCAAACCGGTTTCAATGGTAAAGTGCAGAAGTTTGAAAAGATAAGAATAGACGAACTATTGTGGGAAGTCAAGGAAAACTTGGAAGGGATGAATTCAAAAAACAAAATTTTTATCGATACTGAACTTTTGCCGGAAAATCCAATGAAACTTAAGGTAAACGGAAATATACAGTTACTTCATCTTGCTTTGAGCAATATTATAAGCAATGGGTGTAAATATTCCAATTACCAAACAGTAACAGTTTCCATAGGCGCTTCTGATGATTTTGTTTATATTGTTGTTAAAGATACCGGAATTGGTATTCCTCAGGACGAAATCAAGTACATTTATGATCCTTTTTTCAGGGCTTCCAATACCAAGAAATATGAAGGATTCGGTATTGGACTGCCCCTTACCCGAAACATCATCCGAATGCACAACGGAAAACTTTTAGTAACTTCAGTTGAAAATGAAGGAACTACTGTACAGATTACATTACCAGCATGGAAAGCCGTTGTGATTTAACTTTTTAATAAGGTTTTTTAATCCTATTTTAATCTCTCAGGGCTAAATCTAATCACATTCTAATTTGAAATTAATAAGGCTCTAATGCCCTGCTTCTAATTTTGTCCTGTAACAAAAATCATTAGAAGCTATGAAAAAAACGATTGTAATACCTACCGATTTTACGGTTCAGTCCCTGAGTATCCTGAAAGCTGTTTTAGGGCAAAATGAATCGCAGCTGCAATATGATGTGATATTGCTTCATGGTCACAGCTTGGGCGATTCTATCAGGGATTTGTTATTTTTTTCAAAACCACAACAAATTGCCGCACTCATGAATACCGAGTTTGAAGAAGCCTATGAAGTTATCCGAAACAAATATGACTCTCAAATCAGCTCACTCAGAATAGATTTATTTACTGGTTATAATTTGTCAGCTTTCAATACTTATTTGGAAGCAAATAGAGTTGATCTGATTTTTACCTCTAACAGGAAACCGAAGCTTGGGCACAAGAACAGTTTTGATTTGTCGCACTTTATCAATAAATGCCGGATAAATGCGGTTGTTATTGAAACAGTTAGCAGGCAGTCGGTTCCTGAAAGAGGCAAAATAGCCGAAGTATTTGTGAATCAGGTTTCTGTTGGATAATTAGTTGGAAAAGTTGCTATGAAAATCTGGTTTAAATATTTAGGCTTTTTCGGGCTCGGTTTCTTTCTCTTTGCGACCTTAATCAGCATGGCTCAAAGTCCTGAGATAAAGATTGAGGGTGAATGGAAAGAATTGGCCTGGGAATATGAAAAGGTAGACAGGAATGACACAATAAAAACGGATTATAACTCAGTCTCTTCCTATGTCAAGGATGTGGCCGGACTGGATTTAATAATCCATAAAGCCGAAAAATGGAAGTTC
This sequence comes from uncultured Flavobacterium sp., assembly GCA_945957245.1. Lineage (GTDB taxonomy): Bacteria > Bacteroidota > Bacteroidia > Flavobacteriales > Flavobacteriaceae > Flavobacterium. The sequence goes on from CAMFLD010000056.1 coordinate 4,610, forward strand.
AGCCCTAACGGTAAACTCGTACTTGAGGGTAAGGACTATACCAAGGAGATTGACTGGGTTATCAAAGGAAGGGGCAATATATTGGAGCTTAAATATGGCAATAATATTGAACATTACAATCTTAGCGAGCTTTCGGCCGACAAGCTTGTCCTCAATTTTGATACAAATACTAACACAAGGGGAATAGCCCGATTAACATTTCAAAAAATATAACAATGCTTAGAAAATATAGTAACAGCAGGTCGCATTCCGACAACATTAAATTAGGGACTTTATCAGCGTTTTCAGCCGGAATGGTCAATATCGGCTCGCTGTTATTGTTTTTGTCTTTTTCATCAAACATAACAGGCCATTACGCCATATTGGCTTCGGAAATTGTCAAAGGAAATTTGTACCAAATCGCCGTCGTTTTCTCTTGGATATTTTTATTTTTCTTCGGAGGGTTTGTTTCAAATTTATCCGTAATTCACCTCCATAAAAACACTTATCTGGCCCATGCCATACCATTAATGTTGGAAATGCTGTGTCTCATAGGAGTTGGAGTTTATGGTGAAAGTTTTTATTCCGAAACTTTATACGAAACCGAGTTGCTGATGGCAATAACTTTGTTCGCTATGGGACTTCAGAACGGACTCACAGCCAGTATTTCGAATTTCGCCATCAAGACAACTCATCTTACCGGAATCACCACCGATTTAGGAATACTTTTTTCAATGTTTACCAAGAAAGAATTCCGACAAAATAAACAGCTTAGAGAAAGGGCTTCGCTACTGCTTTTCATTGTTTCTTTTTATCTGGTTGGAGCACTGGCGGCAGGATTTACCTATTCATTTTTAGGATTCAGGGTCTTTTATTTGGTAAGCGTAGTATTGGCAGTAATCATAGTTTATGATTTATCAAAACTTAAAATAAAGCTGTTTTGGCATCAAAGAAAACTCATAAAACTTCAATTGGAAAAAGTCAATAACTATGTGACCATCGAAAAGAAAGGAAAATCAGTGGCTTGATAAAGAGTTTCTTCTATAAATCGAAAAATCCCAAACATTCAGGTTTGGGATTTTTTGTTAGATGAATTTCCGGATTTGCATCATCATTCCGGTATGGGTAGCTTCATGATAATTGTTGAATTCCATCGCAGCTTGGGCATTTTTGATATGAAATCCGCTCATGGAAGTAAACTCCGTGTAATTTTTGAAAATGCCTGCAGCAAAATCCTTTTTGGTCTGTTCGAGTGTAGCAAACAACAGCAATTTTATTTCATCAACTTCAGCCTGTGTAACGTCCTGCTCCGGCTTGGTTCCCCGTTTGTAACGCTCAATCATCTCATCAGAAACCATCATGGGCAAGCCCGAAAGTTTGTAGACCAGCATTTGCTGTACAACCACAATATGAGCGATATTCCAAATGAGATTATTGCTAAAACCTTCGGGGATTTTATTAAGCTGTTCCAATGAATAGTTTTCCAGGAATTTAAGCAGCACGTTTCGGCTGCAAAAGTTAATTTCAAAAGTAGATTCCATTATTATATAAATTTTCGAATGTTCATCATGAAACCAAAATGAAGCGCCTCGTGATAATTGTTGAAATTCATAGCTTCCATTGTGGATGACAAATGAAATCCGGTTCCGGTTGTATATTCCGTATAGGTTACAAATTTGCCGTTAGCGTAATCTTCCTTAGTCTTTTCTATAAGTGAAAAGAGAAGTCCTTTTAGCTCGTCTATTTCGGCTTGGGTTGTCATCCCCGTTGGTTTTGAGCCGTTTTTGTAGGTATTGGTCATTTCATTGGAAATGTAGGTTGGCAATCCCGAAAGACGGTAAACCAAACCTTGTTGTGCCACGATAATATGACCTAAATTCCAGGCAAGATTGTTACTAAAGCCTTCCGGAATTTTATTCAACTGTTCCAAAGAGTATTTTTCAATAAGCTGTAGGTAGTGTTTTCGGTTGGTTTCCCAGATTTTAAAAGTTGCATCCATTTTTTTTGATAAAATTACTAATTTGGAAACTCATAACGATGTATTTTTGCCAGATTAAACTACACTTCTATGAGAAAAATATATTACCTCAAAACCTGCAGTACCTGCCAGCGCATACTTAAATCTTTACCACAGCTGGAAACTTTTCAGCTTCAGGATATTAAAACCGAACCGATGAAGGTAAAGGAAGTTGAGGAAATGCAGGCGTTGGCCGGGAGTTATGAAGCACTTTTCAGTAAAAGGGCAACCTTGTATAAGGAAATGGGACTGAAAGATGAAAAACTTACAGAAGCGGATTATAAACGCTATATCTTAGACCATTATACTTTTTTATCACGGCCAGTAATTATTGTCAATGATGTAATTTTTGTGGGTAATAGCCCAAAAGTTGTTAATGCAGCTGTAGAATACCTTTCCGCCAAGTAAACCTTAACGGCTAATTAACTAGCCCCGATGAATTACTTTGCTTATATTTGAATTCTATTAAAATAAACCATGATACAATCGATGACGGGTTTTGGGAAAGCAAGCCTGCAATTACCAACCAAAAAAATTACTGTTGAAATCAAATCTCTTAACTCAAAAGGGCTGGATTTAAATACCAGAATGCCATCCGTTTTCCGTGAAATGGAATTGGGCTTAAGAAACCAGCTTTCCCAGAGACTGGAAAGGGGTAAAATTGATTTTTCTCTTTTTGTAGAAGTAACAGGAGAAGAAACCTCATCGAAAATCAACGTGCCGATTGTAAAAGGTTATATCAATCAGATGAAAGCTGTGATTCCCGATGCTGATGAAACCGAGCTGATGAAAATGGCAGTAAGGATGCCGGATGCATTAAAAACGGAGCGGGATGAGATTGATGAAGACGAATGGAAAAAAATTCAGGTTGTCATTGATGAAGCTATTGAAAATATTTCCCAGTTCAGGAAAGATGAAGGCGTGGCTTTGGAAAAAGAATTCCTGCACCGCATTGCCAACATCATGACACTGATGAATAATGCTGTTTCGTATGATTCCGAAAGGATTGAAACGGTAAAAACCCGATTAAGATCAGCATTGGATGAGTTAAAAGAAAATATTGATGAAAACCGTTTTGAACAGGAGTTGATATTCTATCTTGAAAAATATGATATTACTGAGGAGAAAGTCCGTCTGGAAAACCATCTTAATTATTTTATAGAAACCCTTGCCGGAACGGAGGCTAATGGAAGGAAACTAGGTTTCATAACTCAGGAAATGGGAAGGGAAATCAATACCATGGGTTCTAAATCAAACCACACCGAAATGCAGAAGCTGGTAGTAATGATGAAAGACGAGTTGGAAAAAATTAAGGAGCAGGTTCTCAATGTTTTATAGAGTAATCAGTAGCTGTTGATTGGTAATCAGCTTTCAAATTACGGATTATTCTTCACTAACCACAAAAAAATGAACAAAGGAAAATTATTAGTATTCTCAGCCCCTTCCGGGTCAGGAAAAACAACGATAGTAAAATATTTATTGGCGCAGCCGGAACTTAATCTGGAGTTTTCCATTTCTGCTGCAACCCGCGAATTACGTGGGGAGGAAGTGCATGGAAAAGATTACTATTTCATGTCCATAGAAGAATTCAAAAAACACATAAAGGCTGACGATTTTATTGAATGGGAGGAAGTATATCGTGATAATTTTTATGGGACTTTAAAAAGCGAGGTGGAACGTATTTGGGCCAAAGGGAAAAATGTAATTTTTGATATTGACGTTTCCGGGGGTCTTAGGATAAAATCAAAATTCCCACAGGAAACTTTGGCTGTTTTTGTAAAACCTCCAAGCGTGGATGAACTTAAACGCAGATTAAAGGAAAGATCAACCGAAAGTGAAGACAAAATCAATATGCGTATTGCCAAAGCCCACGTGGAACTGGCTACAGCGCCTCAGTTTGATATTGTCATCAAAAATTATGATTTGGATATAGCAAAGCAGGAAGCTTACGAGTTAGTGAAAGAATTTGTGAAATAATGAAAATCGGTCTCTATTTCGGAACGTTTAACCCGATACACATTGGGCATGTAATAATAGCCAATCATCTTGCGGAACATTCCGATTTGGATCAAATTTGGATGGTAGTTACGCCACACAATCCGCACAAGCAAAAAAGCACTCTTTTGGATGACTACCAGCGTTTGCACATGGTAACATTAGCCACTGAAAATTTCAATAAAATTAAACCGTCCGATATTGAGTTTAAATTACCACAACCCAATTATACAGTAAACACCCTTGCACATTTAGGAGAAAAATATCCTAAACATGAATTTGCATTAATCATGGGAGAAGACAACCTGAATTCACTTCACAAATGGAAAAATTATGAAATTATTCTGGCGAACCACGATATTTATGTTTATCCCAGACTAAACGCGGGTGAAATAGACAGTCAATTTGTCGATCATCCTAAAATTCATAGAGTTGGGGCTCCGGTTATAGAACTTTCATCAACGTTCATAAGAGAGAGCATCAAAAATAAAAAAAATGTAGCTCCAATGCTGCCGCAAAAAGTGTGGGAGTATATTGATGGAAGTGCGTTTTATAAAAAATAAAAAAACCGGATTCTAATAATGAATTCGGTTTTTGTTTCTCAGACAATCCTGCTGCGTATTTCAGTAAGAGAATGATCAATTAAGAGATTTCCATCTCTGAAAACCTCTTTGAGTTCGCCTTGTTTTTCTTCTTCCCAGCTAACCTCATCATATAGTTTATAGCTTCCATTTTCCAATTCGACTTTCAGTAGTCCTTTTGCAGATTTTTTAGTTCCGTCATCAGTAATCGGATCTTTGAAAATGGCTCTTCCTTCACCATTAACTTCCCCATAAGTTGCCTTCATTGCGAAGCCAAAAGTATCACGGGTATTGTATTGATAAGTAAATGATCCAATGCCAAGAACGATATTTGTTGAGGCGAATCCTTTGTTTTTTAGACGTTCACAAATCTGTGAAGCCCTCTCAATAGTGATACTATCTCCATAAATTGCTCCAATTTGCGGAATCAGCTCTTTATATCCCTTTGTATTTATATGGCCTCCAAATACATCCCAAAGCAGCTCAACAACTCCCTTGCATTCCTCTTGTGTTTGACCATTTGGATTGCCGCAGATGATATCAACCGGATCGCCACTGTCAGGTCGAATTACGACTTTTCCTTCACGGCTGATGATTTCTTCTTTCAACTTGGGTAAATAGTCCTTTAGTACCTTCCATAAGTCCCAAGTATCGGAAACAATAGATACAATACCTTTAGGATAGACATCCACAATCAGTCTTTTGAACGTTTCAAATTCTCTATCATTAGTTCCCATACACATTACAGAATGTTCAGTAGCGGCAACAGAACCACCAATGAGTTCCTTGTCAGAATTGGCATTGTAATATTCTTCCAGAAAATCAATCGCCGGAATTGTATCGGTTCCGGTAAAACTCAACAAATGACCTGCTGCTGATGTTACCGCAGCTTCAATACCACCCATGCCCCGCATGGAGAAATCGTGGCCCTGCCAGCTTACAAAATCTTCTATAGATGAGGTTTCAAAAGCATATTTATCTAATACTTTCCGGTATTGCTTTGCTATGGTGGCCGAATTGCAGGGTAACCAAATTACTGCTGATAATAAAGTTTCGAAATAATTAGTTAACCAGAAGAATTCAGGTTTTGTATTATACATCGTAAACATCGGCACTCTAACAGGAACACTCACGCCTTCAGGAAGCGCTTTAAAAACCATAGGAATATATCCTAAATCATGCAGAGCCTCAATATGACTCGTGCCAACCTGATTTTCGCCAAGATAATTGTTGATGCGTCTTGCATATTTTGCCACAACTTCTGCTTTTGGCAGGTTAAAGAAATGGGCTTGAAAATCTTCAATTATGTATTTTTTAATGAAGTATTGAAGACCAAAGAAAACAACTTCGTTTACGCCTTCAATTCTTGATTTTCTTGGGATCCAATTAGAGTAAACCAATGTGGTGCCATTTGGATATTGCCTTCTGTGATCTACCTTATATCCGTCTGTTAATAATAATGGGTTCATTATAATAATAATTAAATTAATTTCTTCCTTTTTCTC
>CAMFLD010000057.1 GCA_945957245.1 uncultured Flavobacterium sp.
CGCATTTTGAGAAACTCTCCTAAAGTGGCTACCTACGATTTGCAACCCGAAATGAGTGCTTTCGAATTAAAAGAAGCTTTGGTTCCTGAACTTAAAAAAGGAGAAGTAGATTTTGTCTGCCTTAACTTTGCTAATGGAGACATGGTTGGGCATACCGGAGTTATGGCTGCAGCAATAAAAGCCTGTGAAGCGGTTGACGCCTGTGTAAAAGAAGTGGTAGAAGCAGCTCTTGAAAACCATTACACCACAATTATAATTGCCGACCACGGAAACTGTGAAACGATGATAAATCCGGATGGCACTCCAAACACGGCGCATACAACTAACCCTGTACCTATTATTCTGGTAGACCCGGAATTAAAAACAGTGCATAACGGCGTTTTGGGAGATATAGCTCCAACGGTACTCGAATTGATGGGAATTGAAAAACCTGAGGCTATGACAGGTAAATCACTTTTGTAATCAAAATATAGTTAGTTGAAAATCTAATTTTCCAGATAGCCAAGTCATTGGCGCAATAATCAGATTAAAGTTGTATTTTTGCCGACTCAATTATGGCCTTAGGCCGAATTGAACGAAGTTAAAACCTGATTTATGATTATTCCAAAAACAGCCGAAGAAATTGAAATTATGCGTGAAAGCGCATTATTGGTTTCCAAAACATTAGGCGAAATTGCTAAAGTGATTAAGCCTGGCGTTACTACTTTATATTTAGATAAAATTGCTGAAGAATTCATTCGTGACAACGGGGGAATTCCCGGATTTCTTGGCCTTTACGGTTTTCCGAACTCTCTTTGCATGAGTCCAAATGCCCAAGTAGTTCACGGTATCCCGAATAACAATCCTTTACAGGAAGGTGATGTAATTTCGGTGGATTGCGGCGTTTTGAAAAACGGTTTTTACGGTGACCATGCCTATTCATTTGAAATTGGTGAAGTAGCACCGGAAACAAAAAAATTACTGAAGGTTACTAAAGAATCATTATACATTGGAATTAAGGAATTCAGGGCCGGAAACCGAGTGGAAGATGTGGGAAATGCTATCCAGAAGTATTGCGAATCCCATGGATATGGTGTAGTGCGTGAACTTGTTGGACATGGATTAGGAACCAAAATGCATGAGGATCCCGAAATGCCTAATTATGGAAAAAGAGGACGCGGAAAGCTATTCGTGGAAGGAATGGTTGTGGCTATTGAACCAATGATTAACATGGGCACCAAAAACATCAAACAGCTTAAAGACGGATGGACGATACTTACTGCTGACGGAAAACCAAGTGCCCACTTTGAACACAATGTAGCTTTGGTAAATGGCAAACCCGAACTCTTATCTACTTTCCAATACATCTACAAAGCATTGGGAATCGAAAGCAATGAGGAAGATGAATTCCGTAAAAACCCATTGGTATTGTAATGAAAAAGATTTTCAAGTTCATACTCAATACTATTCCCAGACCCATCTTAATCAGGTTAAGCATTGTTGTTCGCCCTGTTTTAGCTTTTATGCTCAAAGGAAGTCGTTTTACAGATCCAATTGATGGTAAAAGCTTCAGGATGTTTTTGCCTTATGGATATGGGAATCAGCGAAACAATGTGCTTTCACCAAGCACGCTTTCTTTGGAAAGACACCGTTTATTATGGCTGTACCTGCAGAATGAAACTGATTTTTTTACTTCGAAAGAAAAGAAGAAAGTATTGCACTTTGCACCTGAGCAGGAATTTTACAAACGCTTCAAAAAACAAGCGAATATCGATTATACTACCACTGATTTATTGTCGCCTTTGGCTGATGTAAAAGCAGATATTTGCAACCTTCCTTTTGAAGACAATACGTATGACATCATTTTCTGCAATCATGTTTTAGAACACATCCCGGATGATACTAAAGCTATGCAGGAATTATACCGGGTACTGAAACCGGGTGGAATGGGAATTTTCCAGATTCCGCAGGACCTGTCAAGAGCTACCACTTTTTCAGATGATTCTATTGTGGATCAAAAGGAACGTGCCAAAATCTTTGGCCAATACGACCATGTTCGGGTGTATGGAAGGGATTATTTTGATAAATTAAGAAGCATTGGCTTCAGGGTTGTAGAAGAAGACTATACCAGCAAAATAGCTCCGGAACTGGTTGAAAAATACTGTTTGGCTAAAGGAGAAATTATTCCTGTATGTTATAAATAACAAAACAAAAGCCTGTCTTTTAAAAGACAGGCTTTTTTAATTGAGGATAACTTAGTTTATTTCTTTTCTTCAGGCATTAGAACACCTATTGCCTTATTTTTCGTTAGATATTTTTTGGCAACTTCCTGAATATCTTTTGCAGTAACTGCTTTTACATTTTCAGAAGCAATTAAAATATCTTCCGCATTGGATCCATTTACATAAGACTTGGTGAAGTTAGTCATCCAATAGCGGTTCTCTTTCATTTTCTTTTTATATTCTAAAGCCTCTGCTTCTTTGTATTTATTTACGTCTTTTTCCTCCGGACCATTATCGATAATTTTCTGAAGCTCTCTCAAAGCAGAAGCGGTTAACTTCTCAGCATTATCAGGACCACATGGGAAGGAAATAGTGAAATTATAAGAACCGTATGGAACTTTATTTATACTTCCACGGGCTGAAATTCCGTAAACGCCACTTTCATTTTCTCTTAACTCTTCAATTAATTTTATAGTCAGCACTTCTCCTAAAGCGGTCAAAGCAGTTGATTCTTTAGTAGAATAGTCGGTATCTCCATAAAACATAATGGTTACGTTACTTTTCGGGTCGGTTCCTTTGTTAACTACTTTCTTTAAGTCACCTTGAATCATCCGGTAACCTAAATCCTTGGTAGTTTCCTTAGAACTGTTTGAAGGTAGTGAAGCTATATATTTCTTAGCATATTCTTCCATTTTAGCTTCGTCAACATTCCCAACAAAGAAGAATTCAAAATCAGCTGCATTCGCAAAACGCTCTTTGTATTTTGTGTAAGCCAGTTTATAATCGGTATCCGCCCACTTTTCAGCAGTAGGAACTATTCCGAACCATCTTGGATTTTCTTTGTTTAGGTAATTGTAGAATTCCTGCTGAAAATAAAAGCCTGGTTGAGCAATAATGTTATCAAAAAAAGCACTTTGTTTCTGTTTGTAGGTTTCGAAAGCAGCCGTATCAAAATTCAAATCTGTGAAATAAGCATAAATCATCTGCATGGCATATTCCAAATCTTTAGGAGTGGATTCTCCTCTCATTCCTTCTGTTGAGCCACTTATATAAGGCGTAATACGGGCTATTTTTCCGGTCATGAATTTTTCAATATCATTTTGATTTAAACCTGAGAAACCTGCTTCAGCCAATCCATTTCCAACAAATTGGATTTTCTTCATTTCCTCATTGTTATAAAGGTTGGAACCTCCCATACTGATAGCCTCTATGAGAATTTCTTCATTTTTGAAATCGGTTTTCTTGTAGGTTACTTTAGCGCCATTGGACAAAGTCAGTGTTGTTGTTCCGATTTTGTCATTTTTCTCTTTATTAACGATGGTTCCCGGAGTAGGATTGGATTTCAACAGGCTTTGTGCTACAGCTTTATCTTCATAAGGTTTTAAATCGGCTGTATCAGCATTTAACACATCCAACACTTCTTTTTCAGTTACCTTTTTCAATTCCGGTTTTTCAGGAGCAGTAATTACCACTACCCTGTTATCTGTTTTGATGAAGTCCTTAATCAGACCATTCACATCTTTCAATTGAATTGACGGCAATAGTTTTTTTGCAGTGGCAAAATTCCATTTAATTCCGGCCATAGGCTCATCTTCAAGGAAGTTACTTTGACAACCCCACACATAATTTTCAGATTCCTGTTTGTCCTTTTCATTAAAAGTACTTTCCATTTGAGCCAGCATATCTGCTTTGGCTCTTTTCAATTCTCCGTCTGTAAAACCAAACTTCTTTACCCTTTCATTCTCTGAAACCAAAACCCGCAATGCTTCTATCTGCTTGTTTTCATCAATCATCGCAAAAGACTGATAGCCTTCTTTCAACCTTGCGTACGTTCCTCCATGATAGGAAAAACCATAAGTAAAAGGTGGATTAGGCAAATGGGTTAACTCATTCAGCCTGTTGTTAAGCATGGTTGTAAAAAGCGATTCTTTTAAATCATCTTTATAATCATTTACAGTTACTACCTTCTTTGGAGCTCCATAATCCTTGTAAAGCAATTGTATTTGAGTTTGCGAAGCCTCTTTATCACTTTCGATACATACAAAGGTTTCCTTGTGATTAGGAACATCAAACATCTTTCTTGGCCTTTCATTTGTCGGGTTCTTGTAGCTGCCAAAGTGAGCTATAATTTTCTTTTCCATTTCTACAGGATCGATATCTCCTACAACCACAACTGCCATCAGGTCAGGACGGTACCAATCTTTGTAAAAGCTAACCAATTTGTCATAAGTGAAATTTTCCAAAACCTCTTTTTTACCTATTGGTAAACGTTTGGCATACTGCGAATTGTACATCATTTTTGGAATATAACGGTCCTCCATCCTCTTATCTGCACCAAGACCCAAACGGTATTCTTCAAGGACAACACCACGTTCTTTGTCAATTTCCTCTGGTGTTAAATTGGCATTAAAGGCCCAATCCTCAATGATTTGGAATCCTTTTTCCAATTTTTCAGGATTGTCAGATGGAATAGGCAGAAAGTAAACCGTCTCATCAAAGCTGGTATAAGCATTCAAATGCTGTCCAAATTTTACTCCAATACTTTGAAGATAATCTACTAAACTGTTCTTGGGAAATCTTTTAGTCCCATTGAAACACATGTGTTCCATAAAATGTGCTAACCCTTGTTGGTCATCGTTTTCCAAAACAGAACCTGCATTGATAATTAAACGAAGGTCAACTTTGTTTTCAGGTTTAGCATTTTTTCTGATGTAATAGGTCAGACCATTTTTTAATTTACCCTTTTTAACATCAGAATCAAAAGGGATTTTTTCAGTAGAAGTTGCCTTCTGCGCATTTATCGACAATGGCAATGCCAATAGCAAAAACGCTAGCTTGTTTAGTTGTTTCATGTAAATGAATTTATAGGTTAGTATAAATGTAAACGAAAAAGACTTAAATTTATTATTCGAAACGAAAAAAAAACTTACTTTTTATAATTTTTGGATATTTTTTCCGTTTTGGCTATTGGCATAATTATGGATGCCAAAAAACACTATCTTTACGTAACTTATTTATCGACTATGTCAAGAAATTTATTTTTGTTATACTTTTTACTGATTTCATCGGTTGGTTTCTCCCAGGTTGAGAAAGAAATCATTCCTCCTTATAATATCAAAACCATAAGTTTTGTCCAAAACGGACAGAATATTATTCCTATTTTTAAACTGGGAGACAGTTTTGATTTCCAGTTTGATGATTTATATGGTAATGAAGCCAATTATTATTATCAAATTGTTCATTGCGATTACGATTGGAAACCTTCTCAACTGGTTAAATCAGAATATCTTACCGGTTTTGATGATCAGCGGATACAGAATTATACCAATTCATTCAACACGCTCCAGATTTATTCCCATTACAAGCTTTCCTTTCCTTCCAAAATGACACAGTTCCGTGTAAGCGGCAACTATATGATAAAAATATTGAATGATGACCGGGATGTTGTATTTTCAAGAAAGTTCATCATTTATGAAGACTTAGTTTCTGTTCCAATGCAAATCAAAAGATCTCGTAACGTTAGTGTTATTGAATACAAACACAATATAGATTTTGCCATTAAATCACAAGTCATTAATTTTCAAAGCCCTTTGCAAAACATCAAAGTATTACTGATGCAAAATGGTAGGTTCGATAATGCTATCACCAACATCAAACCCCAGTACACCATTGGCAATGACCTGATTTATAAATACGATGCGGAAACCCAATTTTGGGCTGGAAATGAATTTTTATTTTTTGAAAACAAAAACATCCGGGCTGCGAATAACAACATTGCCCGTGTAGATACAAACGGCGGCATCTACAATGACCACTTATACATGAGTATCGCAAGAGCGAACAACCCATACACCTATTTCCCGGACATTAACGGAAATTTCCTTGTAAATAATATTGGAGCACAAAACAATGAAGTTGAAGCAGATTATGCCTGGATTTTCTTTTCGCTTTCCGCACCAACCAATTATGCCAATGGCGATGTTTATATTAACGGAATGTTCAACAATTATGCTCTTGGAGACGAGAACAGGATGGATTATGATGCAAAAAAAGGTGTTTATGAAAAAGCTATTATGATCAAACAGGGCTTCACCAATTTCCAATATGTAATTGCTGATAAAAATGGGAAGTTAGACGAGAAAAATGCTGTTGACGGTAATTTTTACCAAACCGAAAACAACTATTTTGCGTTAGTATATTACAGGGAAAACAATCAGCGTTATGATAGGATTATTGGTAAAGGCGTTGCTTCTTCTGTCGACATAACTAACTAAAAATTAATATTTAAATTATACTGCTGAACAGTATTTTTTGTAATTTTGGAAACGGTTTAACAATTTCATCTATGGTTACCCAGATTACCAGAGGCATAAAAATTTCAGTCGCAACTAGTTTTGAAGGCACTTACTTCAAAAACTACAAGATACATTTTGCCTTCAGTTATGAAATTACCATAGAAAACCATAGTAAAGATTCTGTCCAGCTCAACTCACGTCACTGGGAAATCCTTGATTCACTTAATGATTTGGAAATTGTAGACGGCGAAGGCGTAATCGGAAAAAAACCGGTATTGAAACCCGGCGAAAAGCACACTTATAATTCAGGCTGTCTTTTATCTTCGCCTTTTGGAGCTATGAGTGGTTATTTCAACATGATTAATTTTACCACTACCAAAACCTTCAAAGTAATTGTTCCTACATTCAAATTGAGCGCTCCTTTTGCATTGAATTAAAAGTCCTGTTAAAGCCAAATTAATCTTTGGCTCCTCTTATCAAAAATTCAAAATTTCCTTTGTACTTTTGTGTGAAATTTAACGATTCTCAAAAATGAATCCTTAAATCTTTTAATTGTATAATCTTTTAATAGTACCAATATGCCAAAAGGTTTTTTTCATGTCCCGAAAGCGGTCAATGAACCCGTAAAATCATACGCTCCCAACTCCCCGGAAAAAGCAGCCGTTTTAGCAGCTTACCAAAAAATGTGGAACGAAACCATTGATGTTCCCAACTACATAGGAAGTGAAGAAATCCGTACCGGGAATACCCGAAACATGTCAGCTCCTCACGACCACCAGCATGTTGTAGGAACTTACCATCTTGCTGAGAAAAAACATATCGATCAGGCTATTGAAGCCGCATTGGAAGCCCGAAAAAAATGGGCAAATATAGCTTGGGAGCAAAGAGCAGCTATTTTCCTTAAAGCCGCCGAACTTATAGCAGGTCCTTATCGTGCCAAAATAAACGCAGCAACAATGATTGCCCAGTCAAAAACCATTTTCCAGGCAGAAATTGATGCTTCTTGTGAACTTATTGACTTCCTGCGCTACAACGTAGAATTCATGACCCAGATATACAATGACCAGCCAAAATCAGTTTCCGATGTTTGGAACAGAGTGGAATACCGCCCGCTGGAAGGATTTGTTTATGCTATTACTCCATTCAACTTTACTGCTATTGCCGCTAATCTTCCGGCCAGTGCAGCTTTGATGGGAAATACCGTAGTTTGGAAACCAAGCGACAGCCAGGTATTTTCTGCAAAAATAATCATCGATGTTTTCAAAGAAGCCGGAGTGCCTGATGGTGTTATCAATGTGGTGTTTGGTGATCCGGTAATGATTACCGATACAATTCTGAAACACCCGGATTTTGCCGGAATTCATTATACAGGTTCTACTTTTGTTTTTAAAGAAATCTGGAAAAAAATCGGTGAAAATATACACACCTACAAAACCTATCCGAGAATTGTTGGAGAAACAGGAGGTAAAGATTTTGTTTTGGCGCATCCTAGTGCTAACGTAAAGCAGGTTGTTGCCAATACCATTCGTGGTGCTTTTGAATTCCAGGGACAAAAATGTTCTGCTGCTTCAAGAGCCTATTTTCCAAAATCGCTCTGGCCGGCTATCAAAGAAGAAATGGCAAAAGAACTGGGAACCATCAAAATGGGCAGCCCTGAAGATTTCCGCAATTTCGTTACCGCTGTCATCCACGAAGGGTCATTTGACAAATTAGCAAAATACATCGATCAGGCTAAAAAAGACAGTGATGCTGAAGTTATCTTCGGAGGGAATTATGACAAATCCAAAGGTTATTTTATTGAACCTACAGTAATCTTAACAACAAACCCTAAATACACTACAATGGAAACCGAACTTTTCGGACCTGTATTGACGGTTTACATCTATGAAGATAAAAATTGGGCAGCAACTTTAGAGCTGATTGATGGAACTTCAGAATATGCTTTGACCGGAGCCATTTTCAGTCAGGATCGATATGCTATTGAAGAAGCTACAAAAGCGCTACAGAACAGTGCAGGAAACTTCTACATCAATGACAAACCAACAGGAGCCGTAGTAGGTATGCAGCCTTTTGGCGGTGCCAGAGCTTCGGGAACGAATGATAAAGCAGGTTCCATGCAAAATCTGTTACGTTGGGTATCACCAAGAACTATCAAGGAAACTTTTGTTACTCCGGTTGATTATCGTTATCCGTTTTTAGGAGAATAATACAACAGCTATATTTTTTAAGAAAGTCCGGGTTTTTGCTTGGACTTTTTTTATACATTTGAGTATAAATAAACTGATTGTCAATTTCTTCAAAAATAAACTATGAAAATAAAATTACTTTTTTCCTTATTGATTGCCTCTTTCGTATGCTTCGCACAAAATCAGGTTAATTCATTTTACAGTGCCAATGGTTTCGTGGCGACAGCAGTAACCAGCGCTACCGCTCCTGTTCAGGGAAATGGCGGAGCTAATCAAACCTGGTCCTTTTCCGGATTTGTTCCACTAGGAACAGCAACTTATACCAATGTTGCACCAACCAGTACAGAATCGACTACATATCCGGGAACCAACACCGTTATTGTGACTACTTCGGTACAGGGAACAACAACGACTGAAGGTAGGATGTTTACAAAAAATAATGCCGGAACCGTTTCGATAACCGGATTGAACTCATCAGGAATAACCATCAACTGTAATGGCGGAACAAACGGAAGCGGTAATGCAACATTAGGTGCTTTTCCAATGGTATATCCATTCTCAAATACAGACAGCGTTGTTAGCGGGACTTACAACTACGGAACCAATTCCGGAACATTTTCAGGGTCACTGGTTACGACTGTAGATGCTTATGGCACTTTGAACTTACCGGATTATGGTTATACCGGTCAGGTAACCCGTCTTAAAACTGTGCTTTCCGTGACCTTGTACGTTAGTATCTTCCCGGTTGGAACTGCCTCTCAGACCACTTACGCTTATTATGACCCAAATGATTCTACAAATAATTTTAAATTCAGGAGCATCAATACCATTGTTCAGGCATCAGCTGCAGGAATAAATCAAAATGACACCACTTATGAAATAGGTAATATTCCTATTTTAGCTGTAGCCAATACTACGCTTCAATCCGTTTGGATTCAGAACCCTGTTCAGGGAGCAATAGAAATCAATACTTCTGACAATATCGAAAATGCCAATATCAGTATTGTTGATATGCTTGGAAAAACAATCTATCAGATTAAAAACCAAACTTTGAACGGAACAATAGAAATACCGGTTTCATTAACCAGAGGAATGTACCTACTGGCTATAGAAAGCGAAAAAGGCAAAATAATCCGAAAGATAATCAAGGATTAAAACCATCTAAAACAAAACTCAACCAGAGCTTTTCATCAAAAGATGAGAAGCTTTTTTTATGGTTTATATTTCAGAGGCAGATGAACTACTTTTTTTGTTTCAAAGAATTCATCCGAAAAAAAATCAGCAATATTGAATTCTGTTGCTTTCGGAAAATCTTTTAATTCTTCTGTTAGGTCGCCACCTTTGAGGTATAGAATTCCGTTCTTCAGTTCGTGATTATGCTGTTTTTTGATTTTATCCTTAATCCAGGAAACAAAATCGGGCATATTGGTTACGGCTCGGCTGACTATAAAATCATAATCGCCTTTTACATTCTCGGCACGCATCTGTTCGGCTTTAACATTTTTCAGTCCCAATCCATCTACTACAGCCTGTACAACCTTTATTTTTTTGGCAATGACATCGATAAGGTAAAAATGGGTATCGGGAAATAATATTGCTAAAGGAATTCCCGGAAAACCTCCACCTGTACCTACATCAAGAATATAAGTTCCGGGTTCGAATGGTTGGATTTTGGCTATAGCCAAGGAATGCAAAACATGTTTTGTATATAATTCATCTATGTCCTTACGGGAAATCACATTAATCTTGGCATTCCAATCCTGATATAAAGCTGCTAGGTTCTGAAACGGTTG
>CAMFLD010000058.1 GCA_945957245.1 uncultured Flavobacterium sp.
CCTCTAACTGGCATTTATTGACTGGTGATCAGGATTATATTTTTAATCTTGCAAATAAAGGATTCAACACTTATGCAGGGGAAAATAAAAACGTAAAAGGAGGTTTTGAACACTCAGGAACTTTTGCATTGATTGACAAAAATGGTAACATCCGATGCCGAAAAGATGATTTTGGAAACCCAATCCTATACTACGATGGTTTAGAAAAAAAAGGAATCAAAGCTGTTATAGAAGATATTAAAAAACTATTGAATGAATAACTCAAACAACCCCACATTAGAACAAAGGTTTAAATTACCAATTATACTAGTATCCATCATTGTACCGGTGCTGGTGGCAATATTATTTTCAGTTAAACTGAAAGATTTTGGTATTGAAGTAGAGCCGCTTTCTTTTTTACCTCCTATTTATGCCGGAATCAACGGACTGACTGCTTTA
The DNA here is from genome assembly GCA_945957245.1 of uncultured Flavobacterium sp. Taxonomy (GTDB): domain Bacteria; phylum Bacteroidota; class Bacteroidia; order Flavobacteriales; family Flavobacteriaceae; genus Flavobacterium. Next base: position 439 of record CAMFLD010000058.1, read on the forward strand.
CTATTGATTATGGGCGTAATAGCCATTAAAAACAGAAACCAAAAAGTACATGAGCGGCTTATGACTGCTGCTATTGCCTGCTCTGTCGTTTTCTTGGTAATGTATGTAGCTTATCACATGACGGCGGACTCCACAATCTATGGTGATATCGACGGAAATAAAGTGCTGGATGCAACTGAAAAGGCCAATGCAGGGCCAATGCGTTCTGTGTATTTGTTTATTCTTCTAACTCATATTGCTTTGTCTGTAGCAATAATTCCATTGGTACTGATTACTTATGTGAGAGCCCTGGCAAACCGATTTGACAAACATAAAAAAATAGCGAAAATTACGTTTCCGCTTTGGCTATATGTGGCGGTAACCGGCGTCATCGTTTATTTAATGATTTCACCTTATTATGCGAATTAAAGAAAATAGAATAAAGAACAGAGCGGTAAAGCGTATTAAAATCAGTGCCCTCCTGTTTCTTGCTTCTTGCCTCTGTTCTCTTTCTGCGGCAGCGCAATGTGCTATGTGTCGTGCTTCATTGGAAAGTGAAGGCGACAAAACCAAAGCCCAGGCTGTAAACGATGGAATTGTCTTTCTTATGGCTGTACCATATATTATTGTTGGACTGATAGCTTATGCTATTTACAGAATGTACTTTAAGAAGAAAACAGCTTAAAAAATTTAGTCCATTCCGTCAATCTTCACATTCATTTTCCCGGTAGTTGTAATAAACGCAATAATTGCTTTATTAGTTACTTCTACTTTTTCAAACTCAAAATCATCAGTAGTTCCATTTACAAAAACTCCTTTCATCGGAGAGTAGTTGTTTAGATAGGGTAAAAGGCTTTTCTTTCCTTCGTCCAGATTTGGCTTGATGGAATAGCGACAGTTTTCCTGTATCTTTCTAAGAATCATTCCTTGTAGCAGCCAATTGGCAGTTTTAGTCAATAAGCCCTTTGTACTTAGAACATAATCCATCTGGTCAAAATAAATCTCTTTGGTTACCGAGTTGTAATTTGGAATTCCCGATAGATAAATGGTTCCATTAATACTCCCGGTCATATCGAGCTCGATAATGATTTTACCGTCTTTTTGCCAAAGTCCAACATTTTGAACCACAATCTTTCTACTTCCGGCAGCAAATTCTTTTCCTTTAAAGTTATTTGCAATAATACTGGAGGCACTTTCGTAAGTCGAAATAGCCGCAATATTAGCCGTTAATCTATCCGGGATTTTTGTTACAGCTTTAAATTGGATAGCGCTTCTGTCAAACCCCGTCTTAGGTTGTGAACCAACCATAGTCTGCATATTGCATTTGAGACCCAAGTCCATATTGATTTGGTCTTTATTCAAAACAGCATCAGTAACATACACCTCGATTGGGATGAGTTTAAACCAGGCTTGATATTGCTCGCTGGTTAGAAACGGTGTGCTCATTTTTTCCAATACGTCCAATACATAGGGTTTAAAATCACATGTGTTCTGTATAGCTTCGTCAATTTTTTTAGCAATTTTAGATTTAAAAATAGAAAGCGTTGGATTGATGATATAAGTAATCGGAACATATTTGCCTGCCACTAATATTGAAGGGCTTTCAGCCCAATCAAAATCTTCAATTTTTGAATTTGTAGTTAATTTCCAGTTTGACAGCCTTACATCACTTAATAAGGTAATAGTTCCGTTTAAATTAATTTCCCTTGTGTCATTAAGTCCCATAAAATCAGTACCATATTTGAATTTGGACCAAATTTTCAATGGTAAAACCGTCTCTATTTTTCCATTCTTTTCCACCAATCGGATAGGAGCTGTTTTGATAATCCTCATTTCAGTATTATCATCTTCCAACTTGGTATCGGTATATATTTCGCCACTAAGTGTTTTGTTCATCTGGTTCTCAATTTCCTTAAGAGATATCTGTAACGGCATATTCACAAAAGAAGTTTTTGTATTGACCACCATAGGCGTATCATCGGACGGAAGTGGCTTTAAAGCTTCAATTCTTTGTGTGGTTGAACAGCTATTAAAAAACAGTAATGAAGATAGTATTAAAACAGTAGTTTTGAGTGTTTTCATTTTAACCTAAATTTTTGGGCAAAAATAAATGTAAAAAATGTAATTCTACTGTAACATTATCAAAAAAGACAAGTCTAAGTTTGTATCCTCATAAAAGAGGAAATAAAAGACAAAAATCATATATTTGTTTACTCTAAAAACGAAGTCTGCAAACCGGTTTTACTTATGAAACACAGCATACAAAAAATTATAGTGCTTTTTATTTTGGTTTTCACCTCTTCTGCTAACGCACAGGTTAAAAACTGGACTCTTCAGGAATGTGTAGACTACGCATTGAAAAACAACATTTCTATCAAACAATCTGAGCTTGATCTCAAAGCTTCTGCTATTGATAAAAAACTGGCATTGGGTGCCTTTTTGCCAACACTTTCTGCAGATGCTTCCCATTCGTGGAATATTGGTTTGAACCAAAACATCACAACAGGGCTTTTGGAAAACCAGACCACTCAGTTTACATCAGCAGGAGTCAATTCAAGCATCCTTATTTATAATGGCCTTCAGAATCAGAACAGACTGCAAAGAGCTAAGCTGGCACAGCTGGCGTCTCAATACCGCTTAAATAAAATGCAGGATGATATTTTGCTTTATGTTGCTAATGCGTATCTGGATATTCTCTTCAATAAAGAAAATTTAAAAGTTCAGAAAAACCAACTGGCTTATGACGAAAAGCAGTTAAAACGTACTCAGGAATTGGTGGATGCAGGTTCTGTTCCAAGAGGTGATTTATTGGATATGAAAGCTACCATAGCTTCAGACAATCAAAAAATAGTTACAGCTGAAAACAGTCTATTTATTTCAAAATTAAGTCTGGCGCAATTATTACGTTTAGATGATTTCCAGAATTTTGATATTGCCGATGTTAGCATTGAGCCTACTCCAAGTCCGGTAATGAATGAAAAACCGGAAGCCATTGTTGACAAAGCCAAACAAATCCGAATGGAAATTAAAATAGCACAGGCCAATCTGGATGTTGCTGAAAGAGATCTAAAAATTGCCCGTGGCGCTTTCCAGCCAAGGTTAATTGGTTTTTACAGTTTCAGCAGTAGGGTTGGATATGCCGATAGAGTTGTTGGATATGAATTGGATACAACCAATCCAACTACAGTAATCGGTCAGGTGGAAGGTACAGGTCAAAACGTCATCCAGCCTAATTATCATCCGGTATTGGGAAGTGCTAAACCATTTTTTGACCAGTTCAGTGATAATAAAGGACATAATTTCGGATTACAGCTTAACGTTCCGATATTTAATGGATTTTCGACCAGAGGAAATGTGGAACGTAACAAAATTAACCTTGAAAGAACCAAAAATGCTTTTGATCAGGCCAATTTAGATTTGGAAACCAATGTTTATAAAGCCATTTCTGATGCAAAAAATGCACTAAAAACTTATGAAGCTGCACTTGCAACAGTTGAAGCCCGGGAAAAAGCCTTTGGATATGCAAAAGAAAAGTTTGATGTCGGACTCATGAATTCTTTTGATTATAATCAATCGCAAACTATTTTTACTAACGCACAATCAGACCTAATCCGAGCCAAATACGATTATATTTTTAAAACAAAGGTAGTTGAGCTTTATTTTGGAATCCCAATCATTCAAAAACAATAAATCATGTCAAGAAAAAGAATTTTAATACTACTTGTAGCTATTGCGGCTTTTATAATATTGTTGGTTATCCTAAAATCTAAAGGAATTATTGGAGGCAATGATGATTCAGTTGAAGTAGAAACCGCCAAAGCCGATGAAATTACCATAGTGGAAACCGTTTCAGCTACAGGAAAAATACAGCCGGAAATTGAGGTTAAAATATCCTCAGAAGTTTCCGGGGAAATTATTGACCTGCCTGTAAAAGAAGGTCAGGTGGTTAAAAAAGGAGATTTATTGGTAAAAATAAACCCTATGATTTACGCTTCAGGAGTGAAACGTTCTGTATCTAATCTTTCCGGAAGCAGAGCCGGATTAAGTCAGGCTGATGCAAATTTCAAAGAAGCTAAATCAAACTTCGAAAGAAACCAGACTCTTTATGAAAAAGGTATTATTTCAAAATCGGATTGGGAAAAAGCAATTGCCAGTTTTGAAAGTGCTAAAGCCAGCAAACAATCGGCTTATTATAATGTAGAAAGCGCAACAGCTACGGTAACAGAATCCAAAGATAATTTGGGCAGAACCACAATTTATTCCCCTGCAGACGGAACTATTTCCTCTCTTGGTGTTGAACTTGGAGAACGTGTTCTGGGAACTCAGCAAATGACAGGAACTGAGCTATTGAGGGTAGCCAACCTCAACAACATGGAAGTTGAAGTGGATGTGAATGAAAATGATATTGTAAAAGTAAATATTGGTGACAGTACCAAAATACAGGTTGATGCTTATCTGAAAAAAGAGTTCAAAGGAGTTGTAACAAGCATATCCAACTCAGCAAGTACGGCTACCACTGCCGATCAGGTAACCAACTTTAAAGTAAAAGTGAGGATTCTTAAAGAATCTTATGAAGATTTACTTAAGGGAAAACCAGCCACCTATTCCCCTTTCCGACCGGGAATGACTGCTACAGTAGACATTATTACCAAAAGAAAAGAAAAAGTTATTGGTGTACCAATTAGTTCAGTAGTTGTAAAAGCTGATACTGCTGCTACAAAGAAATATGAAATAAAGGACGAGCCTGAAAACAAAAAAGTCACTTCTAAAAACGATAAAAAATACGAATGTGTTTTTGTAAAAGAAGGAAACAAAGCTAAAATCAGGGTTGTAAAAACAGGTATTCAGGATGATACGAATATTGAAATTTTATCCGGTCTTAAAAAAGGCGATATCATCATTACAGGTCCTTACACGACTGTTACAAAAGACCTGAACTCAGGAGATAAGGTTAAAGTCAAGAAAGACTCTGACAATAAAGATAAAGGGAAAGACAAAAAATAAGATTTAGCTTGGATTATATTCTAAATATAGAGACTGCAACTAAAAACTGCTCTGTTTCTCTGGCTAAAAACGGAGTAACTGTGGTATGCAAAGAAATAGCAGAACAAGGTTATTCACACGCTGAAAAACTACATGTTTTTATGGAGGAAATCCTCAAAGAAAGTGGCATTAAAACTCAGGAACTGAAAGCCATCGCTGTGAGCAAAGGTCCCGGCTCCTATACTGGTTTGCGGATTGGCGTTTCTACCGCCAAAGGATTATGCTATGCGCTCGGAATACCTTTGATTTCAGTCGACACTTTATCGGTTCTGGCAAAAAGAGCCACCATTGAAAACGGAATCATTATTCCCATGATTGATGCCCGCAGAATGGAAGTTTACAGTGCGGTTTTTGACAATCAGCATCACAAAATCATGGAAGTTCAGGCCGAAATCCTCACAACAGAAAGTTATCATGATATGACTGAAGAAATTTATTTTGTAGGTGATTGTCAGGAGAAATGCAAAACAGTCCTGACCAAAGATAATTTCCATTTTCTTCCCGAAATAGTATATCCTTCAGCAAACGAAATGAGTGCACTGAGTTATGAAAAATTCAACAAAAATGAATTTGAAGATGTAGCTTATTTTGAACCTTTTTACCTAAAGGATTTTTTAATCGGGAAATAATTTTACTTCTTCGAAGCTTCTTTCACAAAAGGCTGGATTACAATTCCTGCCTGATCGAAAGCATCTTTGCATTGTTCTAATACGTCAGAACACATCTGACCATAATCTGTATTTTTAGCCCATGGCTGGATTGCCAGTTGGATGGCTGAATCGGTTAAAAGATTGACTATTACATTAGGAGCCGGAGTTTTGAGGACTTTGGGATTGTTCTCAAGAACCTGCATTACAATCCCTTTAGCTGTTTTGATATTGGTATCATACGAAATGTTCAACAACAGGTTAGCCCTTCTGTTTTTTCCCATCGAAAAATTGGTAATGACACCATTAGAGAGAATCCCATTTGGCACAAAAATCACCTGATTATTTCCGGTTACCAGTTTGGTTACAAAAATCTGTATTTCATTTACCGTTCCTGTAACGCCCTGGGCTTCTATTGTGTCACCTACCCGGAAAGGTTTAAACAATATAATCAACATTCCACCTGCAAAATTGGAAAGTGAACCTTGCAAAGACAATCCGATAGCCAGACCTGCTGCACCCAAAACAGCTACAAAGGAAGAAGTCTCTATTCCGAGTTTGGATATAAAAGTAATGAAAAGCAGAACCCTCAGAGCCCAAAGCAAACTGTCCGCCAAAAACCGGGATAAGGTGGGATCCAATTCCCTCTTAATCATAATCCTTCTGACTAATCGATTAAGAATCCTGATAGCATAAAGCCCAATAAACAGGATTACCAGGGCTGTAATCAGTTTAGGCGAATAATCGACACACAGCTTGATAATGTTGTCAAGATATTCGGCTGATGAATGTATATAATGCAGTTCTTTCTTTTCCATGAGGCTATAAAAAATCCCGACGAATCGGGATACAAAAATAATAATTTTTAAGGTTTAGTCTGCATTTTCATCTGCCGGTTTTACTGCATCTTCTGCTTTTGTCCTGACTTCTTCAGCATCTTCAGAAGCATCGTTGGTAAAAGCGGTTACCTTTTCTTTTACTTTTTCAACGGCATCGTGAGCTAGGTCTTCTGCTTTATCAGCATACTCCCCAACTTTTTCTTTAACCGTTTCCACTGCATTGTCAAGGGCTTCCTTAGCTACGGGTATTTTTTCACTAATCTTATCTTTGGCATTATCCACAAAATCTTCCACCTTGTCTACCAATGGTGCTGCAGATTCTTTTGCTTTTTCTAATGCATTTTCGGCTAAATCTTCTGCTTTATCAGCTACTTCACCTACTTTTTCTTTGGCACCGCCAAATAAATTCTTAAAAAATCCTCCTATTCCCATGTGTTTCGTTTTTTATGGTTAATAATAACAATATTACAATTTTTATGTGACTAAAACCCTATGCTATTGTTAATTTCTTCAAAGTCAGTCATTGGCTGTTGACAGGACTTATTTTGGCAAAGGTAAAAAAGCGTTTGTTTTTCAGAAAAACGGTACTCTAAGAATGGTAACGCTGAAACTTTATTACTACCGGCAATAATAATATTAGGTAAATAACGGCTATTAATTTTTTTAAGGTAATCCAATGCTTCTTTTCCACAGATAGCCAGCTCTCTGTTTTGTTCGGAAAAATGAAGCATTACATTAAGCCAGTTGGAAAAAGCTGAAGGATATTTGACCGAAGGAACAATTTGCTGAACCATCTGCCTGCTGATTTTCTCGTAATAGGTATTGCTAAAATAAATGCTCAGTTTAAACAAAACTTCGGCCATTACAGAATTGGAAGCCGGAATCACATTATCTTCTACTTCATAATGAGCTGAAACCAGTGCTTCCTCTTTTTGCGAAGTAAAGGAAAAGAACTGTTGTTTTTCGTCATAAAAATGGTCAAAGGCATAATCGGTAAGCTGCTTGGCCTCTTGCAACCATTTTTCATCAAATGTTACTTCATACAAAGCAATAAATGCCTGAATCACATGGGCATAATCTTCCAGAAACCCATTGATGGTGGCTTTTCCTCCTTTGTAACTATGGAACAGGTTTCCTTCATTGTTCCATAGTTTTGAAATAATAAACCCAGCGTTAATCAGCGCAATATCAAGATATTTTTGGGTTTGGGTAGCCTTGTAAGCATCAATGTAGCCTTTGAGCATAATAGCATTCCAGGAAGTCAGGCATTTGTCATCGAGTCTTGGTTTACTTCTTTTTTCACGTTCCCGGTAAAGCAGCTGTTCCCAAGTTCTTTTTTTTTCTTCTAAAATATTTACCGAAATATTTTGGCTTTGGGCAATAGCTTCCAAGGACTGGTTTTGGATAAGCACATAGTTATTATGTTCCCAAAAACCAAATTCATTGATATTGAAAACAATTGAAAACAAATTGAAATCTTCCCCTAGCAGTTCCTTTAATTCTGAAGCTGTCCAAACATAAAATGCTCCTTCTTCCAAATGGTTTTCAGAATTTAAACTATCGGCATCCAAAGCGGAATAAAAACTACCTTCTTTAGTGAGCCATTCCCTTTCGACAAAATCAAGTGTTTTTTCAATGACTTCTTTGTACAACTTATTTTTAGTCAGTTTGTAAGCATTGGCATAGAGCGAAACAAGCTGTCCATTATCATAGAGCATTTTCTCAAAATGCGGCACATGCCATTTCATATCAACAGAATAGCGTGAAAATCCTCCATCCAAAGTATCGAAAAGTCCTCCATAAGCCATTCTGGTCAAAGTAAGGTTTACAAATTCGAGGAGTTCGGTGTTATTGTTCTGGTAACCATAACGTAACAGGAATTCATAATTTGTAGGCATCATGAATTTGGGCGCTCTGGCCATTCCTCCAAATTCCCAGTCAAAGCTTCGTTTCCATTGGGTAACCAAATCATCCAAAAACTGAAAATTGAAATCGGTTTCCGATTCGTTTAATGGAATAACACTGATGGATTGCAGGCCTTCGTGTAATTTTTCAGCATATTCATAAATAGTATCCGGGTTTTGAGTGTAAATTTCCTGAAGTCGTTCTAAAGCATTAATCCAATCATTTTTTCTAAAGTAAGTTCCGCCCCAAATGGGTCTTCCGTCAGGTAAGGTTACTACATTCATGGGCCACCCGCCATGCCCTGTCATTACCTGAACGGCTTTCATATAAACAGCATCAATATCGGGGCGCTCCTCACGGTCTATTTTTATCGAAATAAAATTGGCATTCATTACTTCGGCGACTTCTACATCCTCAAAGCTCTCATGTTCCATCACATGGCACCAGTGGCAGGCAGAGTAACCTATGCTTACAATAATGAGTTTATTTTGCTCCTTGGCTAAATCCAAAGCTGCTCTGTTCCAGCCTTTCCAATGCACAGGATTATTGGCGTGTTGTAATAGGTATGGGCTTGTTTCAAGATGTAGTTCGTTCATAAATAAAATTTTTAGCCCGGATTGGAGCGGGCTACCATGTAGCGCGGAAAGCCGGATTAGCTTCTCGAAATTAATAAAAAAGCGCCTGAAAAAAGGCGCTTAAAGTTACTCTATATTTTTGAAATAATTTTAGCCATTTAATGCTTCGACCACAATATCCTTATCGTTTAGCATGTCCTTAAGCATGTTCTCAATACCGCTTTTCAGGGTAAATATAGATGAAGGGCATCCGTTGCAGGCTCCCTGAAGTACCACTTTTACACGTTTACCGTTTTCATCATAAGAATCAAAAAGAATGTTTCCCCCATCAGCAGCTACCGCAGGTTTTACATACTCTTCAAGAATATTGATGATTTGCTGCGACGTGGTATCAAGATTATCAAAGTTTTTAATTTGCTGCTTTTCCTGTTTTTCGGTAACCGCTATCTGGCTTTCGTCAATAACAGTTCCACCATTTTCAATGTATTGTTTGATGAAGGTGCGTAGTTCAAGCGTAATTTCATCCCATGATATACTATCGTATTTAGTCACGGAAATGTAATTTTCAGCGATGAAAATTTCCTTGATATAATGAAATTTGAATAATTCCTGAGCCAATGGTGAAGGTTTTGCTTCATCGAGATTTTTGAACTCTGCTGCTACTTTGGTAAGAGCCTTGTTCACTACAAACTTCAACGAGGCGGGATTTGGTGTGGTTTCGCCATACACTGATATTGGTTGTTTCCTTATAGGATTTTCGGTAGGAATAATAATTACTCCACCATTATTTACATATTCCTCTATCTGTTCTGCTACGGCATCCTGTACATCGGGCCATTCTACGATGCTGTATCTCTGTCTCTTATACACATCTGACGCTGCCGACGATATGCAGTGTG
>CAMFLD010000059.1 GCA_945957245.1 uncultured Flavobacterium sp.
CCCCACTGCCTATCGTCGGCAGCGTCAGATGTGTATAAGAGACAGAGTAGAAATTGACCCCGAAACCTTTAAAATAGTTGATGGGAAATTATATCTTTTTTACAATGCTTATTTTAACAACACGCTGAAAAGCTGGAATAAAGATGAGGTTAACCTGAAGAAAAAAGCGGATACTAACTGGAAAAAAATTACCAATTAATGAAAAAGAGAGTTTCAATATTTACGTGGATTGTTAAGCTGGTAGCAGTTCTTATCCTTCTGCAGACGTTGTTTTTTAAATTTTCAGGGGCTGAAGAAAGTGTTTATATTTTTAGTAAGCTGGGAGTTGAACCCTATGGGCGTATAGGTTCTGGTGTGATTGAACTTATAGCATCCATCCTGATACTAATTCCAAGAACGACATTATTGGGTGCTCTTATTGGTTTTGGCACCATGTCGGGAGCGCTACTTTCCCATCTTTTTGTGTTGGGAATCAGTGTGAAAAATGATGGAGGCGAATTGTTTGCGTTAGCCGTAATTACCTTAATTTGTTGTGTGGTATTAATTATTCAGAACAAAGAGAAATTACCTGATTTGCTCAAGTTAAAACTCTAAAGGAAGTCATAATCTTAAAAAAACACAAAATCATGCTTATAGAATCAATACACAAAACATTAGATGAACTCGTTGACCTTTTGAGGCAGCTTACAAATAATGATTTTACGGCTTCTTGTGAAGGATTAAGTAATTCGACAATTGGACAGCATACACGTCATATTATAGAAATGTTTCAATGTCTGGAGCATCAATATGAAAGCGGTGTTGTCAGCTATGACAAGAGAAAGCGGGATAGCCGCATACAAACCAGCGTAGAATTTGCTATCCAATGCATCAATGATATTAAAAAACAATTGCATAAATCGAATAAGAAGATTGAATTGCAACAACATATTGATGGTGATGAGTTATGCATAGAAAGTAATTATTTTCGGGAATTACTATATAACCTTGAACATTGTATCCATCATCAGGCATTGATTAAAGTGGCTCTACTTGAATTTAGCCATCTTGTGATTGATGATAATTTTGGTGTTGCAAGGTCAACTATTGATTACAGGAAGCAATGTGCACAGTAAGTTTTGTTAAAATACAGGACAAAATCATTATCACGTCCAATCGGGATGAAAAAACATTCCGACCTAACGCTCTTGAGCCCAGGAATTATTTGATAAACAATAAGAATATCATTTTTCCAAAAGATAAAAAAGCTGGGGGTACTTGGTATGCGGTCAATGAAAATGGAACCGTATTGGTGTTGCTGAACGGCGCCGAAGAAAAACACCAAATAAAAGAAAATTACAGGAAAAGCCGTGGGCTGATTGTAATTGATTTAATCAGTAATGATTCTGTTTTGGATTTATGGGAAACGATACAACTTGAAGGTATCGAGCCATTTACGTTGGTGCTTTTTGAAAAAGGAAAGTTATATCAGTTGCGTTGGAATGAGATTGTAAAAAGCAAAGCAGCATTGGATACAAATAAAAGCCATATCTGGTCTTCGTCAACTTTGTACCATGCTGAAATCAGGGCAAAACGAGCGACCTGGTTTTATGATTTTCTCGATAGTTTCCAAAACAATACCCAAATCAATGAAGACGAAATTTTCCACTTTCACCGCTACACTGAAACCGAAAATACTGAACACGGACTTGTGATAAATAGGAATGATGCCCTCAAAACATTAAGTATTACGCAAACCGTAATTGAGAAAAATAAGGCCAAAATCCATTATGCGGATTTAATTTTAGAAACCGATTTTTACAAAACATTTATTTCAATCTGATCATTTGAAACTATTTTTACATAAAGTCTTTCATTGGGAATACTGGCCTTATCAGTTAGTATATGTACCTATCTTTTTTCTGTGGGGATATTATGCTTTGAAATCCCGGACACTTTTCTTTTTCAATGCCTGTAACCCAACAATGAAAAACGGAGGTTTTATCATGGATTCAAAGTATGAAATTTATCAACTGATACCAAAACAGTATTTTCCTCAAACTAAATTTGTAAATCAGGGAATTCCTTTTGACAAATTGGAAGAGCTACTTAAAAATCCCGAAATCAGTTTCCCTTTTATAGCCAAACCTGATATTGGATTACGGGGTTCGGCAGTCAAAAAAATTGAAAACAAGGAAGAGTTAAAAAATTATCACTGTAAGGCCGATTTTGATTATCTGATTCAGGATTTGATTCCGTATGCCAATGAGGTTGGGATTTTCTATGTTCGGTTTCCCCATGAAAAGCAAGGCAGGATAACCGGAATTGTTGCTAAGGAGTTCCTGATTGTTGAAGGAGATGGAAATGCTACAATAGAACAATTACTGCATATTAATCCACGTTATGGTTTACAGTTAAAAGCACTACAAAAAGAATATGGGGACGAACTTAAAACCGTATTGCCCAATGGAGTAAAGAAAAACTTAGTTCCTTATGGTAATCACGCCAGAGGCGCCAAGTTTTTGGATTACAGTCATTTGATATCGCCGGAACTTACAAAAGTTATAGATGATATCTGTGTTCAGATACCTGAATTTTATTTTGGTCGATTGGATTTAATGTACAATAATTGGGAGGAACTGGAACAAGGTAAAAATCTTTCTATTGTCGAATTGAATGGAGCGGCAAGTGAACCAACCCACATTTACGACCCAAAACACTCCCTGTTTTTTGCATGGAAGGAATTGGCAAGGCATATAAGTTATATGTATCATATTAGTACTCAAAACCACAAGCGTGGATTTCCTTTTCTGACACATAAGATAGGTATGGAGCAATACCGACTGCATAAGAAGCAATTTAAAAAGATTGTTCATTTCTAATGCAAATCCTAAAAAACATAAGTGTTGGCTTTTTAGTTAGTTTTATCGGTTCAATTCCGTTGGGTTATCTCAATTTGGTTGGGTTTGATATTTATTCCCACAAGGGATTGGCACCAACCTTAAATTACCTTTTTGGTGTTGTTGCAGCAGAAGTACTATTCATTAGTTTGACATTGGTTTTTGCTGATAAATTAGCTTCAAATAAAAATCTGGTGAAATACATAGAAGGCTTTTCTGCTGTCTTTATGTTGGTTTTGGCGCTGGTTTTTTATTTTGGAACCGGAATGCAAGTTCAGAACCAGAGTGTTTTTAGCAATATCGAAAGTAATTTCTTTTTAGCCGGATTGGTTTTCAGCTGCCTTAATTTTGTTCAGTTGCCTTTTTGGGCTGGATGGAATTTATATCTGTTGAATTCAGACCATATCAAAATTTCCGGAACTGGTAAGTTTTTCTATGTTTTCGGAGCCATTTCAGGAACTTATGTTGGTATGTTGCTGCTTATTTTGGCATTGCATTTTTTTGCTGCCAATGTGGTCTTTTTGTCCAGATACCTCATGCATATTATCGTTCCAATCGTATTTCTCCTGTTAGGACTTTTCCATGCAGTTAAGTTTTTCCGGAAGTACCGACCTTAAATTTCAATCATTTGATTGATTTAGTTTTGTTATATTTACCGGAATTAAATCTGCAAATGAAGAATATTATCATTACAGGAACTTCCCGTGGAATTGGCTATGAACTGGCGTTGTTATTTGCAAATGAAGGGCATCAGGTGCTTGCCATTTCCCGAAAAATTCCAAAAGAATTGATGGAGCATTCCAATGTGAGTTGCCTGTCAGTAGACCTTACCATAGCAACCGATTTGGATAAAGTTGATGCCTTTCTTTCACAAACCTGGAAAAAAGTAGATATCATTATTCATAATGCCGGTAGTTTGGTCAATAAACCTTTTTCCGAAACAACCCAAGAAGATTTTGAAAATGTTTATAAGGTGAATGTTTTTGGCGTTGCAAACCTTACCCGTGTTTGTCTTCCGTATCTTCAGAGCGGAAGCCATGTGGTTTCAATCAGTTCGATGGGTGGAATTCAGGGCAGTATGAAATTTGCGGGACTTTCTGCATATAGTTCAAGTAAAGGAGCATTGATTACGTTGTCGGAATTGCTGGCAGAAGAATTTAAGGATAAAGGCATAGCTTTTAATGTGTTGGCAATTGGAGCGGTAAATACCGAAATGCTTCAGGAAGCATTTCCGGGATATCAGGCACCGGTTTCAGCCAGGGAAATGGCTGCTTACATTTATGATTTTGCCCTCAAAGGCAATAAATATCAAAACGGGAAAATTATCCAGGTTTCATCTTCAACGCCTTAATTCTTTGAGCGAAGTCTTATCCAAATATTTGCCAGAACATGCCGTTATTCCCTGTTTCGAATTAATCAAGGAAAATAATGTGCATCTCAAAATTGTCAACGAGCGGCAAACACGCCACGGAGATTATCGCCGCGCACAGAATGGCAAGCACGAGATTACGGTAAATGCTAATCTCAATAAATATCGTTTCCTTATTACTTTGGTTCACGAAATAGCCCATTTAGTCTCTTATGAAAAATATGGGCGTTATATAAAGCCTCATGGAAATGAATGGAAAATTACTTTTCAACGGCTGATGATTCCGTTTATACGACCTGAGATATTTCCGCATTCTGTATTGCCATTAGTAGCGAATCATTTCAGGAACCCAACGGCAAGTAGCGATACCGATGCCCGTTTGGCATTTGCCCTAAAACAGTTTGATGAGAGAAAACCGGATGTCAATTACATACATGAAATTCCAAGCGGAAGTTTATTCCGGATTAAAAATGGCCGTGTTTTCCAAAAAAAAGGGCTAAGGGTAAAACGTTATGAGTGCCTTGAAATCAAAACGGGAAAATTATACCTGTTTAATGCCAATGCTGAAGTGGAGATTTTACCTGGTTAAGTATGGTAAAAGTAAAGCTGTATTATTCGTTTCTGTTTGTATCACTTGTATTATTTTTGACAGTTTATGTGTCAGATGATACTACAACTACTATTGATATTAATATTCATGACACCTATTTTGTTATAAAAAACCTAGATTTATGTTTGCTGTTTGGCAGAATCTGCCTGATTTATTTTGCCATTTACTTCTGCTTAGATAAGGCTAAAACAGTATTGACAAATTGGGTTTCAAAAATCCATATTTTTGGTTCTTTGCTTACCATTGTTGGGCTGTTTTTACCCTATTCAGATTTTTTTGGACATTATAGAGATTCTGATTTTCCTCTTTATGATAATTTTCAATATATCAATATGATTTTGGCAATCAGTGTCTTGCTTTTTTTGTTGCTTCAATTCCTGTTTATAATAAATATATTTGCTTCAATCATTAAAAAAATCAGGCAAAGTAAATGATGAAAAAAAAATAGGATTTATTTTTTTTAATACTCGGTTCGGGTTTTGGCTTTGCTCAGAAGTCCCTTTTGACTAATGAAGAACTGATTTTTTCATTTGAAACCAAAAGCGGAAAAAAGATGGTTTTAGCAAAGAATAAGGAAAATGAATATATTATTTATAGATTTGGCACTGAAAAGAAAATAGAATTAGAATATCAAAAAGTAAAAATAGCTTATCAGTCAATTAAAGGTAACCTTGATGGTTTTGTTACCAATAATTTACTGAAGTTTGAAGATATAGAAATTATGAATAAGAATTATTACGCCATACTAATGGCTGGCGGTGTGGGTTCAAGGTTTTGGCCGGTTAGTACTACCGAGTTTCCAAAGCAGTTCCACGATATGTTAGGCTCCGGAGATACCCTGATACAAAAAACGTTTGGGCGTTTGTCAAAATTGGTACCTGCTGAAAATATATTTATATTAACCAACGAGCGTTACAATGATTTGGTGTTAGAGCAACTTCCAATGGTAAAGCAGGAGCAGGTTTTATTGGAACCGGCAATGCGTAATACAGCGCCCTGCATTTTATATGCCTCACTAAAAATCCAAAAGCAGAACCCAGATGCTGTCATGGTGGTAGCACCTAGTGATCACTGGATAGAAGACGAAGATGAATTTGCAGCTAACCTTCAACAGTGTTTTGATTTTTGTCAAAAAGAGAATGCGTTAATGACGTTGGGAATCCAGCCTACTTTCCCGAACACCGGATTTGGTTACATCGAATTTGATAAAACCGATACTAATCCGATAAAGAAAGTAAAACAATTTAGGGAAAAGCCTGATTACGAAACCGCCAAAAAGTTTTTGGATGCCGGTAATTTCCTTTGGAATGGCGGAATTTTTATCTGGAGTGCCCAATCCATAACAGAAGCATTTGAGAAATTCCAACCTCAAATGAATTCCTTATTCAGGCAAGGTGTTGAGGTTTATAATACTCCGGCAGAAATGGAGTTTATAAAACAGTACTATGCCGATGCCGAGAACGTTTCGATAGATTATGCCGTAATGGAGAAAGCGCAAAACGTATATGTGCTTCCGGCAACTTTTGACTGGAATGATCTTGGAACTTGGGGACAACTCCACGAAAAGCTTGAAAAAGACGAAAATAATAACGGTATCATTAATGCCAGAGTAGTTATGGAAAATGCTTCCAATAATATCATTCGCTCAGATGCTGATAAACTTATTGTTGTTGATGGATTGCATGATTACATCATTGTAGATAAAGAAGGCGTACTACTGATTTATCCAAAAAGCAAAGAACAGGATATAAAAAGAATTATTAAACTGACAGGGAACTAATATGGGAGCTATTTTACTTGTACTGCTTGTACTTATTGTTTTGTACAATTTGATTATAAACTTAACGAACATTACCATAATCATCAAGTATTGTTTAGGAACAAATACACTTGGAGAATACTGGAGTTTGTATTTCAAGAATTGTTTTAGTCTAAGAGCTATTTACTCGTCAATATTCGGACTGATATTAGCCATATTTTTATTCATCATCCTGATTCCAATTATTTTGATTAGACGGATTTTGTTTGCCAAAAAAATGCAGGAGTATCAGGAAAGTGGCTCCGTTTTTAAATATAGCAATAGCCAATTACCTGCGGGAAGCACATTTTATTCCAATTGTAATGATTACGGATTTGCTATCAACAAAGTAGAAGCCACTGGCGAAGTAGCTCAGGATATGGAAAAAATAATTCTGGCAATAAGTGCCTTTGGAAAGGAAAACAACATAGAGATCAATTACGATGTAATGAAGGAAATTTACATTCTTTCTACCAATGAAACTATTTATGCCCCTTTAAACCTGTTTAAGGAAGAAAAAAATTATCCTGTTTATTTGCTATATGATGAAAAGCAGATAGAGAATTATAAAAAGATTAAATTGATGCTTGCAGATACAGGATATAAGGACACTATTTACTTTTCAATCAAAAATTTTTAGACATAAAAGGAGCAAAATTTGCTCCTTTCTTTTTTTATTTTATAGGATTTTATCCAGATAAGACGAATTTGTAGTATATTGTCTCAATATTTTTAAAACAAAAGAAATGTTAGGTAAAAGACTGTACCTGTTATTAGTAATTGCTTTTTTTTCACAGTTTGCTCAGGCTCAGCTATCCAATTTTACTTTAACGCTCACCAAAACCGATGAGACCTGCCCTTCAAATGGAACACTCACATTTAGTGTTTCCAATACAACAGTTGGAGCGACTATGCTCTATTCTGTTTACCTGCTCCCAAATACGACCACACCAATATCTGTTCAGTCCACAACGTCAATATCAGGACTGACAGCAGGAAATTATATGGTAACGGCTACCCAGTCACTTGGGAGTAACAGCGGAATTCAGCAGCAAACCATCACAATTGATAACAATCGGCATCCATTAGCATATCAACTCAGCAGTACTCCAGAGATTTGTGTTAATGATGGTACTATAACAGTCACAGTAACCAACGGAACTCCTTTTAAATACGAAATTATTGCCGGCCCAATGACAAGGCCGTTACAGACCTCTAATGTTTTCACCGGCCTTGCATCAGGAGTATACCAGATCAGGGTCTATGATAATTGTAACCAGGCATTAGTACAGACTTACACGCTGGATAGAGCCAATACTGCTCTTAACTTTAATTTGTCCGGACCTGCATTGGCAGGATGTAATTCGGTAAACATTGGAGCGGGATTTTCTACTATTGCAGTTCCGCCTATTGGTGTTGTTGCCTATCCATTACAAGTGGTAACTTCATTAACACCTCCCACCGGTCCTGTATTAACCTACAATCAAACAATAACCGCAGGGAATTCATTTCTGCAACAGGTACCATTATATCCAAATCAGACCTACACCTATTCCTTTACCATTACAGATCGTTGTGGAAGGGTTTATTCATTGAACGGTACCATTCAAAATTTATCCGTTGCCCCCCCTACTTATGTAGTCGCACCTGAAGATTGTGCCCATAAGATTATTACTCTTAGTAATGTTTCCGCAGTACAATTACTTTCGGCTCCGAGTGGTTACACCGGTGCTGTTCCGAGTAATTTTACCTCTATGATTCAGGGCAATTCTGTAACCATTCATAATTTAGTAGCGGGAAATTATACTTTTACGGTTACCAATCTATGTGGTGTTACTCAAAACCTCTCAATAACGGTTGTTATTGACCAAAGTGGTAATCCTCCAACATATCTTTTAGCCAACCGAACCTGCACTGGGGCTACAGTTTATATTTATGATATAACCCAAATAGTAATGGTTTCGTGTCCGTCAACCTATCCGGTAACTATGCCGCATGATTATACGGGCAATATAAATTCAGCTCATTACATACCTTTTGTCAATCTTCCGGTAGGTACTTATGTTTTTAATTTGATTGACACTTGCGGAAACCCGGTGCCCATGACCATAAATGTAGAGCCTTTGTCGATAAGTCCTACAGTAAATGTATTAGAAGGATGTAATAATGGGCAAGGAACGCTTCAGGTCAATGGGCAGCTTACCAGTATAATACTTACAGCAGCACCGGCAGCTTATGGGGTAACACTTCCACTTAACCTTACTTCGAGCGTTGTTTCAAATGGTACGAGGCTATCATTGGATTCACTGCCACCGGGAAATTATGTCTTTCAGTCAGTCAACAGCTGTAACACGACATTCAATACCACCGCTGTAATAGCAGGTTATCAGGATAATGCCCATGTAACTGTTACTCCAAATTGCGGTTCTTTTAATTTAACCATAAATATTACAACCAATAATCCGGGGACATATTGGTTACAAAAATTGGATACTGCGAACAATCAATGGGTACATCCTGCAACTAATGTTGTTTATCCTGACGGAACTGTACCAATTGCGTTGAATTCAATTCAGTTGACTAATAATGTGGCTCTTAATAACCTGGCTTTTTCAGGTCATTTCCGCATACTAAAGGCATTCAATGTATATCAGCAAAATAATCCGGCAACTGTCAATTGCTTTAAAGTGGTTTATGAGTTTGATTTTTCAGGTCAGCCTAAAATTAACGATGTATATTCTGTTTCCTGTGGTTCAACTTTTGAGGTTGTTGTAGATGCCGAAGCTAATTCCGCCTTGATATATAGGATTATCTCTAAAGACGGTTCGCCTTTCTTTATCAACAATGGCAACTCAAGTATTTTCTCAGGACTTGCACCAGCAGTCTATGTTTTTGAAGTGGAAGATACCTGCCACAATATTGTGAATAGTCAATTTGAAGTAGTAAGTCCAAACCCAATGGTAATAACACCTAATATAACCTGTAATGGAGAAAATGCCTCTCTGACAGTACCCAATTTTTCTTTTCTTACTTATCAATGGTGGAAAGATAATAATACAGGAACGATACTGGGGACGGGCAACATACTTACTTTTACAACTTTCAACTCGACAACAGATAATGGAACTTATCATGTCAGAATTACGTATTCGGGAAATCCTAATTCTTGCTTAAATCAGGTAATTGATTATGTTGTCAATATAAATAATGTGACGCCACATGCCGGAGATGATAACTCAGTTTCCTACTGCGGAAGTCAGGGCATTATAAATTTATCTACGTTGCTTACAGGAACTTTTGATACTAATGGATCTTGGTCAGAAGTCACAGGAAGCGGTACTTTGGTTAATAATAACTGGAATACTTCAAATATACCGTTTGCAACCTATCAGTTTAAATATACTGTTACAGGAACCTGCAGTCAATCGGATGAAGCTTTGGTTACTATTACTATTAATGAAATTCCTGCGGTGCCAACCGCCAGCGCTGATCCTGTAATCTGTGAAACAAAAGATATTAATCTCTATGCATCGACTGTTCAGGGTGCAAGCTACCATTGGACAGGACCAAACGGATTCACATCTACAACACAAAATCCACTGCTTAGTGCTGTTTCA
>CAMFLD010000060.1 GCA_945957245.1 uncultured Flavobacterium sp.
ATCCGTACCAATAACGAACAATTGATTACGGTTGTGGGGTGTGGAGGCGACAGAGATAAAACCAAAAGACCCATTATGGCCAATATCGCTTCTTCCATGAGCAACAAAGTGATTATTACTTCTGATAATCCTCGCTCGGAAGATCCAATTGATATTATTGCCGATATGGAAGCGGGTGTTGAACCACAAAATCAAAGAAAAACCCTTTCCATAGTCGACAGAAAACAGGCAATTAAAACTGCCTGTCAGTTAGCCGGCCCCAATGATATTATTCTCATTGCAGGAAAAGGACATGAGACCTATCAGGAAATCAATGGTGTACGCCATGATTTTGATGATATGAAAATAGTAAAGGAATTTTTAGAACAACTCAATAAATAAAGATTATGTTATATTATTTATTTGAATACCTCGACAAAACAATGGATATTCCGGGAGCCGGAGTTTTCCAGTATATTACTTTCCGTTCCGCTTTAGCGTTGATTTTATCGTTAATGATTTCCACAATCTACGGGAAGAAAATCATCACTTTCCTGAGAAACCAACAAGTTGGGGAAACGGTGCGTGAGCTGGGATTACAGGGGCAAAATGAAAAAGCAGGAACGCCAACAATGGGAGGGTTAATCATTATCATTGCAACCCTTATTCCGGTTTTGTTGCTGACTAAGCTTAATAATATCTACATCATTCTTTTGGTGGTAACTACCCTTTGGATGGGAACTATCGGATTTATTGATGATTATATCAAAATCTTCAAAAAAGACAAACAGGGATTAAAAGGTATTTTTAAAGTAATCGGACAGGTTGGTCTTGGACTGATAGTAGGTTCAGTACTTTATTTTAATCCTAATGTTACGGTTCGTGAAAGATCGGCTACGCCTATTACTTTTAACCAGACAGAAACTATGGTTTCTCAGGCGCCATCAGAAATTAAGGCTACAACCACAACAATCCCGTTTACCAAAAACAACGAATTGGATTATGCCAAAATCCTGCAATGGACCGGTGACGGATACGAGAATTGGGCATGGCTTGTTTTCATTCCAATCGTAATTTTCATTATTACAGCAGTATCCAATGGTGCTAACCTTACTGACGGAATTGATGGTCTCGCAGCCGGAACATCAGCTATATCGGTATTGGCATTGGGAATCTTTGCTTTCGTTTCGGGTAACGTTATCTTATCAAGCTACCTGAATGTAATGTATATCCCAAATTCGGGGGAGATGACCGTCTTTATTGCCGCTTTCGTTGGAGCGCTGATAGGATTCCTTTGGTACAATTCCTATCCGGCGACCGTATTTATGGGAGATACAGGAAGTTTAACTATAGGAGGTATTATCGCCGTACTGGCTATTTCAGTAAGAAAGGAGATGCTGCTTCCGGTATTGTGTGCCATTTTCTTCGCAGAAAATCTTTCGGTAGTGATACAGGTTTCCTATTTCAAATACACTAAAAAGCGCTACGGTGAGGGACGAAGGGTTTTCCTGATGTCGCCACTACATCATCATTATCAGAAAAAAGGCTACCACGAAAGTAAAATTGTAACCCGCTTCTGGATTGTAGCCATATTACTTGCGATAGTATCTATTGTGACCTTAAAACTGAGATAATGCAGAGACTGGTTGTACTAGGAGGAGGAGAAAGTGGGGTTGGAACCGCCATTTTAGGAAAGAAACAGGGATATGATGTTTTTGTTTCTGACTTCGGAAGAATAAAAGATAAATATAGAGAAGTTCTTAAGCTTTATGAGATAAAATGGGAGGACGAAACCCATACCGAAGACCTGATATTAAATGCAGATGTTGTAATGAAAAGCCCGGGAATACCTGAAAAGACGCCCATCGTAAAAAAGCTTTTTGAAAAAGGAATACCGGTGATTTCAGAAATTGAGTTTGCTATTCAGTTTACAAAAGCAAAAACAATTGGAATAACCGGAAGTAATGGTAAGACAACTACAACAATGCTAACCTATCATTTGTTGAAAGAAGGTGGATTGAATGTAGGATTGGGAGGTAACATTGGAAAGAGTTTCGCCTGGCAGGTTGCCGAAGAAAATTATGATTGCTATGTGCTTGAACTGAGTAGTTTTCAATTAGACGGAAACGTTAAATACAGACCGGATATAGCAGTAATAACAAATATAAGCCCAGACCATTTAGATCGATACGATTATAATTATAACAATTATATCGCATCAAAATTTAGGATAACAATGAATCAGACCGAAAGCGATTATTTCATCTATGATGCCGATGATGAAGCAATTGAAGGATGGTTTAAAACAAATAAAACAAAAGCCCAACTAGTTCCTTTTTCATTGAATAAAACATTTGAAAACGGAGCCTTTATAAAAAATGACACTATGGATATTATCATCAACAACGAAGAATTTGAAATGAAAACCGGAGATATTTCTTTGGAAGGAAAACACAACATGAAAAACGCAATGGCCGCAACATCCGTAGCCCAACTGATGAAAATCAGAAAGGAGACCATTCGCCAGAGTCTTTCTAATTTTCAGGGAGTTGAACATCGTTTGGAGAAAGTGCTTAAAATCCAGAATGTACAATACATTAACGACAGTAAAGCAACCAATGTCAATGCGACTTTCTTTGCTTTGGACAGTATGACAGTTCCGACGGTTTGGATTGTTGGTGGTGTTGACAAAGGAAATGATTACAGCGAAATTATGTCGTTGGTACGCGAAAAAGTAAAAGCTATTATTTGTCTTGGTGTCGACAATAAAAAGATTATTGATGCGTTTGGTGGTGTAGTAGATATAATGGTCGAAGTTGATAATATGCGTGATGCAGTAGTAACAGCTAAACATTTAGCCGAAAAAGGAGATGCTGTGCTATTATCTCCGGCCTGTGCAAGTTTTGACTTATTCCAAAACTATGAAGACAGAGGAAACCAATTCAAAGCAGCAGTGAAGAATTTATAATAGGTTATGAGTTTAGAAGTCTAGTATGTTTAGCCATTTTTCTCAAACTAAACCTTCTAAACTTGATAACCGTTCTAAACTTTAAAAAATGAAAGAACTAATAAACAGCTTACACGGAGATAAAGTCATTTGGGCATTTGTAGCCTTGTTGGCCTTATTTTCCTTTATGCCTGTTTTCAGCGCCAGTAGCAATTTGGCCTACATGCGTCATGGTTCCGGAAATGCCTTTACTTATCTGCTGAAACACGCAGCGCAGGTTCTGGTTGGTTTTTTCATTTTGTATAAAGTACACAAAATTCCTTATCACTACTTCAAGGCTATATCCAAAATCCTGTTGCCGGTGGTTTGGGGACTTTTGATTTATACTTTGTTAAAAGGAACTGTTATTGATGGAGCCAATGCCAGCCGTTGGATCCAGATTCCGTTTATAGGGATAACATTTCAAACATCAACATTAGCATCCATAGTGCTTTATGTTTTTGTAGCTCGTTATTTATCCAAAAAAAGGGAAACACCCATCACATTTCAAAACTCCCTTTGGGAATTATGGACCCCGGTTTTTATAACACTGATTTTAATCCTTCCGGCCAACTTATCTACAGCAGCGCTGATTTTTTCCATGGTGCTGATGCTGGTTTTTATTGGTAAATATCCTTTAAAATACATTGGCGTGATACTGGGAGCCGGAATCATAGGTTTGATATTTTTTATTCTGGTAGCCAAACAGTTTCCCGGTGCATTTCCTAACCGTGTGGATACCTGGATTAGCCGTATTGATAACTTTACCAGCGATAAACCGGATGAAGATGACTACCAGATTGAGAAAGCTAAAATTGCCATAGCCACAGGAAAGGTTTATGGAGTTGGTCCCGGAAAAAGCATTCAGAAAAATTTTCTTCCGCAGTCTTCTTCTGACTTTATCTATGCCATTATTGTTGAAGAGTATGGAATGTTCGGCGGATTATGTGTATTGGGATTGTATCTTTTGCTGCTGTTCCGATTTGTAGTGGCTGCTCATAAATCCAATTCGCTTTTTGGAAAACTTCTGGTCATCGGACTCGGGTTTCCAATTATATTTCAGGCAATGACCAATATGGCTGTAGCTGTTGAACTGTTTCCGGTGACAGGACAGACCCTGCCTTTGATCAGTAGCGGGGGAAGCTCCATCTGGATGACCTGCATTGCACTAGGAATTATCCTCAGTGTAACCAAGAAAGAAGAAGAAATAGCCGAAGAACTAGCTGAAAAACAAAAACGTGAAGATGCTTTGCAGAAACTTATTGATAAACAACTGCAGGAAGATGAGGAAGCTGAAAGAATGGAATTGGAAGGCTTTTCGATAGAAGATACAGCAAACCCAATGAATGCAGTTTTAAATAAGAAATAAAAATGGGAAAACTAAAATTCATATTAAGCGGAGGCGGAACAGGAGGGCATATCTATCCTGCCATTGCCATTGCCAACGAACTGAAATTGCGTTTCCCTGATGCCGAATTCCTTTTCGTAGGAGCTCAGGATAAAATGGAGATGCAGAAAGTACCACAGGCAGGTTACAAAATAGAGGGCCTCTGGATTGCAGGATTACAGCGGAAATTGACTCTGCAAAATATGATGTTCCCGTTCAAGGTAGTAAGCAGCCTTTTGAAATCAAGGAAAATTATAAAAAAATTCAAACCCGATGTTGTTATAGGAACCGGAGGCTTTGCCAGCGGACCATTACTGCAGGTAGCCAATAGCATGAAGATTCCAACGGTGATTCAGGAACAGAATTCTTATCCCGGAATTACCAATAAATTATTGAGTAAAAAAGCCAATGCAATTTGTGTGGCTTATGAAAATCTGGAACGGTTTTTTCCTAAAGAGAAAATAATTTTTACAGGAAATCCGGTGCGCCAGGATTTATTGGAAATAGATTCCAAAAGAAAGGAAGCGCAGAAGCATTTCAATTTGGCATCAAACAAGAAAACGCTCTTGGTTTTGGGTGGAAGTCTAGGTGCCAGAAGAATAAACCGTTTGATTGAAAAGGAAATTTATAATATCGTTTCAAAAGACATACAGATTATCTGGCAATGCGGGAAATTGTATTATCACGATTACAACCATTTCACTGATGGTAGAATTGTTCAGGTAATGTCATTCATAGACCAGATGGATTTGGCTTATGCCGCCGCCGATTTTGTAATATCAAGAGCCGGAGCCTCATCAGTGTCAGAATTATGTCTGGTTGGAAAACCAACCATCTTTATTCCGTCACCCAATGTGTCAGAAGATCATCAAACTAAAAATGCAAAAGCTATTGTAGATAAAAAAGGCGCAATTCTTGTAAAAGAAAGTGAGCTGGATGCGACATTCGAACCCGTGTTTTCCAATCTCGTTTTTAATGAAAAACTGCAAAAAGAGTTGAGTGAAAATATGAAGAAACTGGCTAAACCCAATGCTACAAAAGATATAGTGGAAGAAATTGTCAAACTAATAAAATAAAAGACTTTGCAACTTTGCTGCTCTGCAACATTGCAACTTAAAGAAAATGAATTTAAATCAGATACATAACGTTTATTTCATCGGAATCGGAGGGATCGGGATGAGTGCCTTGGCACGTTATTTCCAATACATCGGGAAAAATGTTTCAGGCTATGACAAAACACCGACGATGCTAACCGATGAGTTGATAGCCGGCGGTATGGATATTCATTTTGAAGACAATATCAACCTGATACCAAAAGATTATTATGTTGAAAATACACTGGTGATTGTCACTCCTGCTGTTCCTGTAACCCATTCGGAATGGAATTACTTTATAGAAAGACAGTTCACGGTGAAAAAACGTGCGGAAGTTTTAGGAATTATTACCAAAGATACTTTCTGTTTTGCAGTAGCCGGAACACACGGAAAAACAACAACATCAAGCATCCTTGGGCATATCCTGTATGAAAGTGGTGCCGATGTTACCGCCTTTATTGGAGGAATTGTTGAAAATTATCATTCCAATCTTATTGGAAAAGGAAAAACCATCTCGGTTGTCGAAGCAGATGAGTTTGACCGTTCGTTTTTACATTTGCATCCGGATATCGCCTGTGTGACTTCAATGGATGCAGACCATCTTGACATCTACGGGGATAAAAATTCAATAGAAGATTCCTTTAGGGAATTTGCAGATAAGGTAGAAGATAAAAAACATCTGTTTGTTCCAAAAGGCCTGCCACTGGAAGGGCTTACAGTTGGGATTAATGAGGAGGCAACTTTCAAGGCTTTCAATGTCAGAGTAGAAAACGGTTATTATGTTTTCGATGTGCAGACGCCTTCAGAAACTATTGAGAATATACAGTTTGGTTTGCCGGGAAGGCATAACCTTATGAATGCACTGATGGCTTTAGCAATGGCAAAAACATATGGCACCCCAACCAGTGCTATTGCTAAAGCATTAGCAGTGTTTAGAGGAATACAGCGCAGGTTCTCTTATCAAATAAAAACCGATGATTTGGTTTATATTGATGACTATGCGCATCACCCAACCGAAATCAATGCGGTGCATCAGGCGGTTCGTGAGTTGTATCCCGAAGAAAAAGTACTGGCCATTTTCCAGCCGCATTTGTTCAGCAGAACAAAAGATTTTGCCGATGACTTTGCCAAAAGCCTGTCGCAATTTGACGAAATTCTATTGCTCGATATTTATCCGGCACGTGAATTGCCGATGGAAGGAATTACGTCAGAATGGCTCCTTTCCAAAATTGAAAATAAACATAAAAAACTGGTATCAAAAGCCGACTTAATTCCTTCAATTTTAGAAAGTAAAGCAAAAATTATTGTGACTATCGGAGCAGGTGATATTGGGGAATTAGTTCCAAAAATTAAAAAAGCACTATCATGAAGATTTTTAGCTGGACCAATATCAGATTGATTTTGATGATTATCGCGGTAATCGCCCTGTTTTCGTTCACTTCGCATCGGAATGGTATGCGAAAAATAAAAAAAACAGAGGTAGTTTTTATTGGTGAAAATCAACTTTTTTTGAAGCCGGAAACGGTTAATAAATTGTTAATAGAAAAAAATGGCGACCCAAAAACTATCCATAAAGTTGATTTAGATTTGAAGAAATTGGAGCAGTCTATCAACCAACAGCAAATGATCCGGAAAGCGGATGTTTTTGTGAGTGTAGATGGCGTTCTGAAAGCGGAGGTGAAACAAAAAACGCCACTGGGAAGGGTGTTTGATGATACGGGTTCTTTTTATATTGATTCTGAGGGGAATAAAATGCCGTTATCAGATAATTACACAGCCAGAGTGCCGCTGCTATCGGGGGAAATTACAGTAGTAAAAAAAGAAAAATTATCTGAAGTTTTAAAGATGATTAACGATGATGAGTTTTTGAAAAAAAATATCATTGGAGTGGAAGTTTTGCCTAACGGAAGCTTAGTTATGGCCAACAGAAATTATGATTTTAAAATCGATTTTGGCCGGACTATTAACATCGAAAGGAAATTTAAGAATTATAAAGCATTTTTTCAGAAGGCTGTTTCAGACAGCACACTGAACAAATACAAAAGGATTAACCTGAAGTTTACTAAGCAAGTAGTTTGCATTAAATAGAAGATTATGGAAAAAGAGAATATTGCAGTAGGATTAGACATTGGGACAACCAAAATCGTTGCCATGATTGGCAAGAAAAACGAGTATGGGAAGTTGGAGATTTTGGGTGTTGGAAAATCCAAAAGTCTTGGAGTGGCACGTGGTGTTGTAAACAATATTACCCAAACCATTCAGTCTATCCAGCAGGCAGTTATTGAAGCAGAAGCAAACTCGGGATACAAAATTAACGATGTAGTTGTGGGTATTGCAGGACAGCATATCCGCAGTATTCAACACACCGATTACGTAATCCGTACAAACCCGGAAGAGGTAATCAGCGGAAAAGACATTCAGTTGCTTATTGACCAGGTAAATAAACTGGCTATGCTTCCCGGAGAAGAGATCATCCATGTTTTGCCCCAGGAGTTCAAAATCGACGGACAGACTGAAATCAAAGAGCCTATCGGAATGTATGGCGCACGCCTTGAAGCAAGTTTCCACGTAGTAGTAGGACAGGCATCCTCTATCAGAAATGTGGGACGTTGCATCCAAAGCTCAGGAATTGAATTGTCAGGTCTGACTTTGGAGCCATTAGCTTCAGCCGATGCCGTATTGAGTCAGGAAGAAAAAGAAGCCGGAGTAGCATTGATTGATATAGGAGGAGGAACTACTGATTTGGCTATCTTCAAAGACGGAATTATCCGCCATACAGCCGTTGTTCCTTTTGGAGGAAATGTAATTACAGATGATATTAAAGAAGGTTGTTCGATTATTGAAAAACAGGCCGAATTATTAAAAACTAAATTCGGTTCAGCATGGCCGGGAGAAAATAAGGACAACGAAATTGTATCTATTCCGGGATTGAGAGGAAGGGATCCAAAAGAAATTTCGTTGAAAAACCTATCTAAGATTATTCACGCAAGAGTAGTGGAGATTATTGAACAGGTGTTTACCGAAATCAAAGCTTACGGACATGAAGACCCGCGCAAGAAACTGATTGCCGGAATCGTTTTAACCGGAGGAGGTTCCAATCTGAAACATATCAAGCAATTGGTTGAGTATATTACAGGAATGGACACCAGAATTGGATATCCTAATGAACATTTGGCAGGAAATTCAAGCGAAGAAATTTCGAGCCCATTATTTGCAACTGCAGTTGGATTGGTGATGAACAGCATTCAGAATAATTCAAACAGTGCCTACAAAATTGAGCTTAAAGAAGTTGTTCAGGAAATACCGAAACAAGTGGTTTACCAACAGCCGGTTGCAACACCGGTACAGACTCCGGTTGTAGAAGAAAAAATTGAGCCGGTATCCGATGTTATCGAAGAACCGATTAATCTGGAAACAGAAACAACGGAACACAAAATAAAAAGATCGTTTTTCGACCGTTATGTAGAAAAAATCAAAGACTTTCTGGATAACGCAGAGTAGTTTCCGATTATAAAAAAAGACTAAATACTAAAGACAGAATATATAATACCTAATAAAACCCAGAAGTATGATAAGCAACTCAGAATTTGGAAACATATCATTTGATTTGCCAAAAAATCAATCAAATGTTATTAAAGTTATCGGAGTTGGTGGCGGAGGAAGTAACGCTATCAATCACATGTTCAGACAGGGAATCAAGGGAGTTGATTTTATTGTTTGCAACACCGATTCTCAGGCACTTCAAAACAGCCCTGTACCAAACAAAATCCAGTTGGGAGTTAACCTCACAGAAGGTCTTGGAGCAGGAGCTAATCCTGATGTAGGACAACAATCGGCATTGGAAAGCGTTAGTGAAATTGAAAAAATGTTGGACACCAATACCAAGATGGTCTTCATTACAGCAGGTATGGGAGGCGGAACCGGAACCGGAGCTGCTCCGGTAATAGCACAATTGGCCAAAGAAAGAGACATTCTTACTGTGGGAATTGTGACCATTCCGTTCCAGTTTGAAGGAAAAGTCCGTTCAGAGCAGGCTTTGTTAGGTGTAGAAAAATTAAGAAAGCAGGTAGATTCACTTATTGTTATCAATAATAACAAACTGAGAGAAGTTTACGGAAACCTTGGTTTCAAAGCCGGTTTCTCTAAAGCAGACGAAGTGTTGGCTACGGCTTCACGTGGTATTGCAGAAGTAATTACGCACCACTACACTCAAAATATCGACCTTAAAGATGCTAAAACTGTTCTTTCTAACAGCGGAACCGCAATTATGGGTTCATCAGTGGCTACAGGTGATAACCGTGCTAAAGATGCTATTATTTCAGCTTTGGATTCTCCATTGCTTAATGATAACAAAATCGCAGGAGCTAAAAACGTATTGTTGCTTATCGTTTCAGGTTCCAATGAAATCACAATCGATGAGATTGGCGAAATTAATGACCACATCCAGTCGGAAGCAGGTTATAATGCCAATATCATTATGGGAGTTGGTGAAGATGAGACTCTGGGAGAAGCTATTGCTGTTACTATCATTGCAACAGGATTTAGTACTGACCAACAAAGCGGTATTGTAAACACAGAAGTTAAGAAAATAGTTCATGCTTTAGAAGACGATCAAAAAATTGTTCGCGATTTAACTCAAAAACCAGTAGAGGTTTTCCAGAATATTGAGGCACCCATTGCATCAAAAGAGGAAAAAATCGTATTCGAATTGATTGAAGATGAATTGGAAGTAGTTGCTCCGGTAGTTGCTGAAGCAGAAGTTCCGGCTACAATTGAAGAAGCTCCATTAGCATTTGAATTACCTGAAGTT
>CAMFLD010000061.1 GCA_945957245.1 uncultured Flavobacterium sp.
GGATGAGGCACTACAACGCTTTTACATGGTTGCTGGCGCAGACATGGAGCGACCTATTTATAGCAATATTGATGATAACAACTGCGTTTACACTCTAGAATACTTTTTTGCAGTTTTAAAAAATGCGGGCGCAACAATTCCCAAGGGATTAAAAGAAACGCTATTATACCATCGAGATAATCCCAATGATGAATATTATTTGCATCCTGATTTAGATAATTGGCTAGATGAAAATACTTATTAAGCAATAAAGTGGGCTCAGCAAGGAATCCTCTTTATTGCCTAACATAAAAATTAAATCCCAAGAACAGCATCCAAAGCCTCATCTGCATCCTTATAAATAAAATTAGCTTGGTAGCCGATTGTGGTCTTAATATCGCTATGTCTGTATAATTTCTGTAGCATTTGAACCGGGATTTTATCCCCTGCCAAAGTCGCAAATGTATGTCTTGAAATATGCATCGTTACTTTGCTTTCAATATCGGCGGCAGGAAGGACAAATTTGTTCAATATCTTATTATAACGATTTACAGCTTGTGCAATCTTTCTTTTAACCTCAAATTCATCATTCAAATCAGGTAAGACTTTTAAATCTGGAAAAATAAGGTCGTTCTTATTCTCTTTATCGCCTAAGTATTTATTCAAAATAGCAAAAGCTTTATCAGGCGTTTTCAAAGACCCTGCTTTGTTGTTCTTACCCATAGTGTAATGCAATCGCATTTCCTTGAAATCTGACCACCGCAAACGCAAGACATCCGAAACCCGCATACCTGCAAAGTAATAGGACACAAGCCAAATATTTCTTGCATGGTCATGGCTGAATACAGGCAAGTCAACCGTTTCAAGCTTCATAACATCATCAGGGCTAATACCGACCTTTGTACTATCCGGAAACTCGATTGACGTTTTACCTTTGCCAAATGGATAGTACTTTTCTTCCGTCACGCCGTCCCTAATGGCTTGACTAAAAACAGAGCGTATCATGACCAAATAGTTAGCAATGGTGCGGTCGCTACTTTTACGCTTGGAAGCCAGTTCAATTTTAAACCTTGCTAAAAGTCCCATTGTTATATCTGAAAAAGCAATATCGCTTAAGCCCGTTTCCACTACGTCTTTTTTGCCCGTTGGCTTGTCGGCTTTTGTAATATCCCGACCGCTCACAAATAACTGAAATATTTTGACACGGGATTTTTCAGCGATGAAACAATTATAGTTTCCCGTTTTCTCCAAATTCTTTAAATAGATATGTGCCTGAGCAAAAAATGTTGCGCCACCCTTAGGCTTAATCTTTTGTTTAATCGCCCTTGTTGACACTTCTTTTTTCTGTGTTTCAACTTCCAAAGAGGTATCGCTTGCCTCGGCTTTCTTGGCAAGAATGTAGTTATTTAACCTTTTAGAATTGGGGTGCGATGTTTTTACACGCTGTTCATCTTCAATCCAGTCTTCTTTTTTCACGGAATAATCCATGAAAATATAAGATGATTTTCTATCTTTGGTAATTCGTAATGCTAACGGGAAAGTCCCGTCTTTCTTGGCTCTTGGATAGAGCACGACTTTTATTGAAGCCATAAATATTGTTTTTATTACATATCAAAGATACGAAATTTTGCTAAAACAATGCTAAAACAATGCTAAAACAAATGACGTTTTTTTATGGTTTTTAATGAATTAGTGTTTTTAAAAAACCCAGTAAAATAAGGCATTTTGACACATATCAAACCATATAAAACCAAAAAATAAGGATTCATAACCCTGAGGTCGGGAGTTCAAATCTCCCTCTCGCTACAAAAGGCTGATAATTTTTTTGTCAGCCTTTTTTTTGTCAAAAACATATTATGAATATCTTTTTACTTGGTATAAAGTAAACTTTATGACTGTGCTGCTCTTGACAATCTGTCGTTAATTGCAATACCAAAATCATAATCCGGTAATTTTTCTGCAATGATTATATCAAGATTCAAATCATCCAAACGGTGCAGACAAGCATATAAATTGGCGGCTGCTTCCTGAAGACTTCCTTTCAAAGAAAGTACTTCCTGATGAAACACACCTTCTTTCCAATTCATTGTATTAAAGACTAACAACCCTATCTTTTTCCCTTTGTACTGTTCTATAGATTCTTCAAGATTTTGAACAAGAACCGTTTTAGTTCCGGGAGCATAATGCTTCGTCAACATTCCCGGTGCTTCCGGATTTGCTTTTGCAAAATTCTTTATCTTAACTGTTCCAATCACTTTTTCGATAGCTTCTATAGTCGTTGATCCCAATCTATAAATTACCGGGGCTTCATCTTCGAACCCTATAATGGTTGATTCAATTCCACTTTTGCATATTCCACCATCTAACACCATAGATAATGAATCGTTGAAATAATTAGCCACATGTGAAGCACTAGTAGGACTTATGTAACTAAAAGGATTGGCACTGGGTGCAGCCAAGGGAAAAGAGAGTAAGCTTAACAATTTTAGTGCAGTTGGATGATTTGGTATTCTTACAGCAACAGTATTTTTTCCACCAGTAACAATGTCCGGTATATTTTTATTTTTTTTGAGTAAAATTGTCAACGGCCCGGGCCAAAATTCATCTGCAAGCTTTTCGGCCACCTGAGGCACTTCTGAAGCTATATCATAAAGTTGGTCCTTTGAACCAATATGAACAATTAACGGATTTGTGCTTGGTCGATTTTTTAATCGATAAATTTTATTTATAGCTTTCTCACTGTAGACATTTCCGGCAAGACCATAAACCGTTTCTGTTGGAATAGCTACAATTTCTTCATTATAAAGCAAATTCACTGCTTCAAACACATCTTCTGATATCATTTTTTTTAGTTTAAGGGTTACAAAAATTACAATAGTCCGGTAGTTCTTTTGTTTTGTTGTGAGGATACATTTCTTCTTTAGTAAAATCACATTTTTTACAGGAATAAAGAAGACTCAATGTAGAATTTGTTGGTGAATTACACCATTCACAAGGTAATCCGGGCATAGCTTTGGCAACACTAAATCCCGGTGTTTCACAACGAGGGCATAAAGTCATTACTGTTTTTAGCAGTTTCCCCGCTGCCTTTTCAATTATTTTCATTCTAGTTGGATTGAAATTGGCACGCATATCGGTTTCTATATAGGCAGAACCATATTCATTTTTTATGTCGTGAAAGTGTTTTTTTAAAGCTCCCAAATCGGTTATTCCTTTTACTATTTTTTGGAAATTTTTTTCATCTGGTTTGATAATAAGTCCGTGTGAAGGAAACTTTACTTTTTGTGCAAATGATTCCAGTTCATCTTCTGATGTAATGACTGAAGCATTGAAATTTGTTTCTATGCTCAATTCACGAACTACAATTTCAAGCTCATTTTTAGCATCCATCAACATCAAAAGCTCGTCATCTGCTTGTGCAAAAAAAACGGATGGATGTGCACCAAACGAACCTTCACTAGCGATAACCAAATCACAATGATTCAATTCCATAGCAAGAGTACATTTTTTTCGAAGTGTTGTCAATGCATCATCCTTCCGTAAAATTTCTCCTGAGAAAGTCCCTAAAGAATCGGTATCGAAGGTACTGGAAGTGAAACAGGAAACCCCAAGAGCGCTTTCAAACAGCGGTGCTATTACTTTTTCTTTTTGGTGTTTTGTAGCTATAAGCAATTTACGGTTATTGAAAATTTTCATCAATTTCAATAGTCACAGTACTTTTTATAATTAAATATGATGTATCATGTTTAACCGAATCTATCCAGGTTTTTAAATCTGCTTTGATTTCTGTCAATTTGGCAATTCTATCCTTAGAATGTTGTGGATCCCGCTCATGACGAATGTGATTACTAAAATCGTCCAGCTTGTGATATTTTATTTTCTCTTCGATGAATGTAGAGAGTAGAGAACTGGCATCACTAGTCGTAAAAACACCATCTATTAATTTAAACTCTTTTTTATTTTCCATATCTAAATTTTAATTATGCTAAAATGATAAAACTAAAAGTCGTTAGAATTATATCAAGATATCTATAACTCCCTCGATATGAATATCCTTGGAACCAGACATAATTTTAGTTCTCACTTCATCAAGGTTCTTCTGCAAAAACTTTATCTTGCGTTCCCTCATTTTAATATCCTCTTCATTAATGCAATTCTTGATTTTTTCTTCATTAAATTTTATTTTAACATGAAACAATTGATTTAAAATTTCAATAGTTTCCGCAGGACTAAATGTTCCGTCTATAAGTTGTAGTTTCATAATAATAAGATTTATTGTCCTTGTCCAAGTGAAAAGCCCATTCTACCATCAAATTGGTATAAATTTTCAGTTTTTATGGTATCTATTTCATTTTGTATGCATTGCTGCAACAAAATAATCAACTCTTCATTGTTTATAGTTTTTCCTTCTGCTGCTTTGAATCGACATCTCCAATGATCTGTGCAAAAAGTTTGAGAAAAACCATCGGGCCATACTTTGATACCTCTATTAGTTATCATATTTAGTTTTAAATTGGGCGTCCCAATATTTATCATTTTTGAAGCAAGTTCATTAGCATCGGCACCGTTCCAATGTACAAATACATCATGCCCAATCAGTTCCTTTTTAGCTGAAGGTTTCTTTATATATTTTGGAAGATTTAAAGCTTGTGCATTTTCATAATTAACGGCGGCCAGTCTATTGGGTTTTTGTCCTAAATTTGCAATGACTGCCTGAGCAAATTCCCTGGTTCCCACTTTTTGTTTACTTATGCCTTCTTTAAAAATATCATAGGTATGAATCCCATCTTCTAGAGTTTTTAGCCAGGCATTATGAACTTTTGTAGCAACATCATTTTGCCCCAAATGATTAAGCATCATTACTGCCCCTTGTAATAACCCTGAAGGATTAGCCATATTTTGTCCTGCTCTTCTTGGTGCTGAACCATGAATAGCTTCAAACATTGCACACTCTTCTCCAATATTTGCTGACCCTGCCAACCCAACTGACCCTGCTATTTGTGCTGCTATATCTGAAAGTACATCTCCATATAAATTCAATGTAACAATAACATCAAATACTTCTGGGGTATCACTCATTTTTGCTGCTCCTATATCAATAATCCAATGTTCGTTTTCAATTTCAGGATATTCTGCCGCTATTTCATCAAACACCTTATGAAACAAGCCATCTGTTTGTTTCATTATATTATCTTTAGTAAAGCAAGTAACCTTCTTTCTACCGTATTGTTTAGCAAATTCAAAGGCATAGCGGACAATCTTTTCACAACCGGGTTTGCTAATAAGTTTCAAACACTGAACGACTTCATCTGTTTGTTGGTGTTCAATTCCTGCATATAAATCTTCTTCATTTTCCCTAATGATAACTATATCCATCTTCGGATGTTTAGTCTCAACAAAAGGATGTAAACTGGTGCAAGGTCTTACATTGGAATATAATCCTAAAAATTTCCGTGTAGTAACATTCAAACTTTTATAACCTCCCCCTTGTGGTGTTGTGATGGGTGCTTTCAAAAAAACTTTATTCTTTATGATAACATCCCAACTTTCTTTTGCAATTCCTGATGTATTGCCTGAGAGATATACTTTTTCCCCTACTTCAATCTCATCATATTCAAGCTTAGCACCTGCTGCATTAATAATTTCTAAAGTGGCATCCATTATTTCAGGACCTATCCCGTCTCCTTTTGCGATTGTAATTCTTTGCATAGTATTTTTAATTATTATTTTTTGACAAATGTAAAATCAAGATTGTATATATTTTTATTTATATTTGTTATGAAATACATAAACACAATTAATGAATTACACTTTACATCAGCTTCAGGTTTTTTTAAAAATTACGCAAACCAAAAGCATAACTAAAGCTGCAGAAGAGTTGCATCTTACACAGCCTGCTGTATCTATACAATTAAAAAATTTACAGGATCAGTTTGAAATTCCAATAACAGAAGTAATTGGAAGGCAACTTTACATTACTGAATTTGGAAAAGAAATTGCATTAGCTGCAGAGAACATAATTAATGAAGTGCATAAAATCAATTACAAAACCTCAGCGTTTCGAGGTATACTGGCAGGTAAATTAAAAATATCTGTAGTATCTACAGGAAAGTATGTAATGCCTTATTTTCTATCTGATTTTACCAATGCAAACAGAGGCATTGAATTGGAAATGGATGTGACCAATAAAAGCAGAGTAATCAATTCTCTAAAAAACAATGAAGTAGATTTTGCATTGGTATCAACCTTACCAACCGGCATCGATATTGAGTCTGAAGTATTACTAACCAACAAATTATTTTTAGTGGCGGGTAAAAACATATCTTCATCCGACAAAAAAAACATTGGGGATTACTTATCGGATGCGCCGCTTATTTACCGGGAAGAAGGCTCGGCAACCAGAATTGCCATGGAAAACTATTTTAGTAAAAAAGGAATACAAGTTAACATGAAACTACAATTAACTTCAAATGAAGCTATAAAGCAGGCAGTGATTTCAGGGCTTGGACTTTCGATAATGCCACTGATTGGTTTAAAAAATGAATTAGAAAACGGGAGCATAAAAATAATCCCCGTAAAAAATCTACCCATTATTACAAACTGGACGCTAATATGGTTAAAAGGGAAAAAATTGAGCCCGGCGGCACAAGCTTATTTAGAGTTTATTCAAACGGAAAAAAAGCGGTTAAAAGAAGACCATTTTTCCTGGATTGAATCCTACTGATTTCAATTATAAAACTCCCATTATGCGGAATAAAATGGCATTGGATTCAAAGTAACGATTTTCAATAGCCAGTTTTGATAATTGACTTGACACTAGATTATTTTCTCGTGAATTGATTAAAAACATAGAGCTTTCGCCAAAATTAAAAAGACGTTCTTCGGATACCAGCATAGTTTCGTTGTCAATCACTAATCTGTCAATCAATGCTCTTTGTTTTTCTAATGATTGAATTTCCGTTTGTTGTGCCTTTATTTTATTTGTAAGTTGAAGCCGCTCTAAATTCAAATCAAATTGGGCGTCCTGAAGTTTATATTTCGCCAATTGCAGACTGCCTCGCTCCTTGCGTAAAAAAAGAGGAAGGTAAAAATTCACTCCGATTTTATAATCCTGAAGCCTATAATTGTTGAAGTAACCTGGCTCAGACAAATAAGAATAAGCCAAATCTATTTTAGGCAAAAGCATATTAACCTTCAATTTTCGTTCTATGTTGAGCATTTCGATTTTGCTATTTAAAGCATTAATTTTTGGATGATTTTCTAATGAAATCGTATCGAATAGCAAATTATTTAAAGACAATGTTTCCTTTATTGTTGCCTCCAGTTTTTCTTCAGGAACAATATTATCCTGTATTTCTAAAGGGATATTGTTTTCCAACCAAAGAAAATTTGATAATTCCAGCTTTGCTTTGGCTAATTTCAATTTCGATTCTTCCAGGCTCAATAATCGATTGGTGACAATTATCCTTGCTTCTATGCTGTCAATCGCAGGTTTGTCGCCTTGCTCAATCAATTTTGATATGCCTTGATATCGAATGTTGGCATTGTCATAATAACGTTGGTATAGTTGCGCCTCACTAAAATTTCTTTTCCAGTTAAAATAAGCGATAGAAGCATCATAAATTACCTGAACACATTCTAAATTTCGTTCTGCCTGACTTAATTTTATCTGTGCTTTCGCTTTGCGCAAATCAGCCATTCGCTGATTAATGATCAGCCCTTGTCCTATAGGAATTGCTACACCCAAAGAAGTCAAACCTTGGTTTGGTATGGTATTCTGTGGATTAAGATACATCCCATCATTATTGTCAAAACCAGCCTTAACTTCTACTCCGTACCATGTTGGAATTTTAAAGCTGCTGTTAAGAATGGAATAGTATTCTTTGTCCTTGAATTTTTTTTGATCAAAATCTATTTCAATTTTAGGATCGAAGCTGCCGCGAGCCATCATAAGACCTGACTGTGCAGCACTGATCTGCAAATTGGCACTTTTAACCAATGGATGGTATTTTTTGACATAGCCGATAAACTCTGCGTAACTGAGTTCTTTCTGATTTTTTGACTGACAGTAGGCACTATAATTAAAGACTACTAAAAATAATAACACCAGCCTCATGACTTTTTATCTTTTTGACTATTAGATTTAGGCTTGTAATAATTTGGAGGAAAACCATTTAGCGTACGCCAAATTTCAAACCAAACAGGGACATTATCAAGAAGTGCCAAGGTTTGCGCTCCTGAACCAATACTGATTTGTTTTGGCCACTTAACTTCTGTTTGATCGGGAGCTATTAGGACTCTAAATTTCCCGTTTTCACTAATAAAGTTTTCTATTGCTACTATTTTTCCGCCATAAGTTCCGTAAGAGATACCCGGCCAGCCTGAAAAAACAATGGTTGGCCAACCATCAAACCAAACCCGCACCTTATCACCTTTATGCAACAAAGGCAAATCGTTTGGGGACACGAAGGTTTCTACTGCAATATCATATTTTGATGGCATAATGCTTACTATCTGCGTTCCTTCTTTTATTGTTTCCCCTATTCCTGATTGCAGTGCACGGTTGATGTAACCGCTTTGCGGTGCTTTAATATAATACATCCCGTTTCTTATTTGGTAGTTAGCATATTGATTTTTAAGTTTATTCACTTGAGCTTCGGTATCATACTTGCTGCTAAGTGCAGTGAATTGATCACTTTTGGCCTTTTGTTCTTTTTCGCTATACTCAGCAATGATTCGGTTTATTTCTACTTTTGCATTGATATATTCGTTCTCGCTGGTAAGAAGCTTATTTTCCTGTGTTATGATTTTGGCTTCTACTTCTTGTAGTTTCAAACGTTTTTCCTCTACATCAGTCATCGGTTTTAGTCCTTCTTTGTTTAGTGATAAAGAACGATTGAACTGGGTTGTAGCTATTTTTAACTGGGTTTTTACAGCTATTAAATCCATACTGTCGCTTTTGACTTTTAGCAAAGACTGTCTGATTTTGTTTTTGGCCTGTTTCAATTTTAGCTCACGCTCATTTTGAATTGCACCAATCTGCGCAGATAAGGAACTGACTTTTCCTCCATATGATTTTTTAGCCATTTCTTTAGCATTGAGTTGGCTTTTCGTATTTTCAACAAGATTTGGGTCAAGATAGTCTTCCTTAGTTTCCGAAATAAAAAGTATGGTATCCCCTTTTTTAACAAAGTCGCCTTCTTTCACAAACCATTTCTCAATTCTTCCTGCTATTGCAGCATGTATGGTCTGTGGTCTCTGGTCAGGTTTTAAAGTAGTTACTGAGCCCGTTCCAGAGATATTTTGTGTCCATGGTAAAAATAAGATAACAATGCAAAAAACAGAAACTGCCAAAATAATGCGATTCAAAATTTTATAGTGTGGTCTGTCCGCAAGCGTTTTGAATGTGCTGTAATTATTAATGTCTCTCCCGATAGGATTGTTATTTGAAATATTCAGCATAGAAATTAGTGTTTAGTATCGCTTATTATTTTTCCTTCATTCATTGTAATAGTGCGTGTGCATTTTGCCTTCCAATATTTATTTTTTGATGACACGATTAATGTCCATTTATTTTTATTTGAAGTAAGAAAATCAATTACTTCTTTAGCCACTTCCTCATCCATTTTATCTAAAGCATCTTCATAGAACAGGATTTTTGGTTTGTTGATAATACTACGTGCCAAAAGTATTTTTTGTACAACAGAAGAAGACAATTGTTTTCCTTCGGGAACAATTTTGGTTTCTAATCCCTTCGGTAGTGACTTTATAAAATCGCCGAGTTTGACGCTTTCTATTGCCCATTTTAAATCCTCCTGACTTATTAACGGATTATTGAACGTGATATTCTCCAGAACTGTACCTTCAAAAGTAGTTTCACCACTAATAATAGTACTTATTTGCGTTCTGTACATTTCCAAATCGATCTTGTTATAGGTGTCGTCATTTATATACAGTGAGCCGGATGTGGGTTGTATCAAACCCGATAATATTCTGATTAGTGTAGTTCTGCCCGAACCGTTATTTCCTTCCAAATATATTTTCTCAGGCTGGTTAATTTTCAGGTTAATTTTTTCCAAAACATAATCCGTACCGTCAGGAAATTTATAACTTAAATTTTCTGCGACCAGTTGAATGTTCGTATAGCAATAATCATTTTTAGCAGTAGATGAATCTTCGATAGTCAAATCAGTAATTTGACCTATCTTTTCTACGGCGGTGAGAACATCATAAAG
>CAMFLD010000062.1 GCA_945957245.1 uncultured Flavobacterium sp.
GAAATAGCAATTTCGCAAGAACGGCAAGTGGTTTTACGATAACAACACTGAATTCTGGCAACAATAAATATTTGGCCTTAATTTTTAACGGAATGGAAAGCGGTGTTGATATTGTTTCAGGAGATTACAGTATCATTTTTAAAGACAATACTGAAATATCCGGTAATTATGTAAATGCAAGCACCAGCTCGGAATGGCCTGATGGTAAATTGGTACTGAAAATCTTTAATTACCCCTCAAATTACTTTGTGGCTCCGAGAGCAACGACATTTACTATATCGGGTACATTCCTTTCATCCACTGGAAGAGAATTGATATTGGGTAATGGCGCAGGCGGAATTGTAAGAGAAGCTAATGGTTTAAGCCTCGATCCAAGCATTTATTACGATCTGGAAAACCCGGCTACTTATACGAATACTAATGTTAATTACATTGCAACCGGAAGTGGCAAATACTCTTTTGAAGATTTACCTTCGGGTTCAACTGGCTCAACGGGTTCAACAGACACCAATAGTGGCGCTACAGATGGAGCTACTAGCTTAGGTACAGGTTCCTCCACAACATCAGGTTCTGGTACCGGTTCGAATCCAACGGGAGAAGTTACGATTAAGGATAATGTTATTACTTATATTCCTTCAGGTTATGGGATAAAGAAACTGGGGATTGCCGACTACCGAAAAGTAGAACAACAAATCTGTTGTTATGTTCCGGGAGAAGTGTCGCATATAGAAAATGTGATGGCTAGAGAGTATAAAGAAAAAGCAACACGCCGCCTGCGCCGCCAGGAAGATACACTGACCACCAGTAAGGAAAAAGAAACCGAAAAACTAACGGATACCACTTCTACCGACCGTTTCGAAATGAATCAGGAAGTAAGTTCTGTTATATCAGAACAGGACTCGTTGGCGGCAGGAACACAAGTCAGCTGGAATGGACTAGTGAGTGGAACAGCTCATGCTGATTTTGCACACAATACTTCTGAGGAAACTTCCAACCATCAGGCGGTAACCAGTGCCCAGGAAATCACAGCAAGAGTTTTAGACAGAGTCGTTCAGAAAGTAAAAGAGGAACGAATTACCAAAATTATTGAAGAATTTGAAGAAACGAGTAAGCATGGTTACGATAATCGCAAAGGCAACCAGCATATTTCGGGAGTGTACCGTTGGGTAGACAAAATCTACAAGAATCAGGTAGTTAACTATGGTAAGCGGTTAATGTATGAATTTATGATTCCGGAGCCTTCAGTATTTCATAATATGGCAGTTGAAGATAAAGCCAATTCAAAAGATGTGGAAGAGTTGATTATGCCTCAGGATCCTAGGACTGTAACAGGTAATCTGGCTTTGACTGATTACACAAAGGTAACCGAAAGCACCTATAATCACTGGGCATCAATATACAATGCCGATGTTGAGTCCAAACCGGATGCCGAAATAGTATTAGGAGCTTCTTATTGTTTTGAGAAAACAGATGCAAGTGGCTTTTCAGAAGTTTTTAACAAAGCAGACACCATTAAAATCAATGATCAACGGTATAAGGCTGTCAAAGGAAAAGCCATTATAATTGGACATGATGATACCAGTCGTGATCCCCATCTGGTGTCCGTTTGTTTTGGTAATAAGTTATTGGGTAGAATTGGAGGATTACAAGGAGTTCTTACCGGACCTCCGCTAACAGCTACTGGTACACTACCCGGATCTGTTTTTGATTATGATGATATAGGTGAGTTTAGAAATGAAGTGCCTGTATCTATTCAATTTTATAATTACCATACGGCAACAGTAAACGTATCGGTAAAATGCAAACTCACTGACGAGGCAGAAAGACAATGGCAGATAGAAACCTTTAATGCCATTATCAAAGCGTATGAAGACAGACTGCAGGAGTATAATGATAAGCTTGCTGAATTAAAAACGGCTCAGGTGCAGAAAATTAAAACCAATCCAATGTTCTACCGCCAGATTGAAAATACGGTATTGCGCAAAAACTGTATTGAATATTTGGTAAGCAGTGATGTGCTTGGTAAAGAATCAATGCTTACAGGAACCGGTTTGGGTGATATAAGAGCCAGGTACGACAGTCCGACTTTAGAATCCTATGCAGCTAAAGTTAAATTCTTTGAGCAGGCATTTGAGTGGGATATTATGAGCTACAATTTCTATCCTTTTTACTGGGCTTCTAAGACCAACTGGAAAGCGATGTATAATGTTGATGAACTGGACGATCCTATTTTCCGTGCCTTTCTCCAAAGTGGTATGGCTCGGGTAATCATTACCGTGCGTCCCGGATTTGAAGAAGCAGTAAATTGGTATATGGCTACCGGACAGGTGTGGAATGGCGGTCAGGTGCCAACCATAGATGACCTGTTGTATGTGTCTATTGTAAAGGAAATGCAGAAACCGGAAGGAACCGTAGAAGATACCTGGGAAAGCCGTGTGCCAACCTCCTTAACGGTAATCCAGGCCGGAACCATTGGTTTGAATGTAGAAGGACTCCCTTGTGACAAGGATTGCGAAGACAATCTGCTGTTTGATTCTGATGGCAATCCGGTATTGGATTCAAATGGTCACCAAATGACCGTCATAGCTCAAAATGATGGTACAGTACAGTTGGGCAACATCACTGACGAACTGCAAACCGTTACGGAGAGCATTGATGAAATCAAGGATGATATTCAGGAAATCAAGACTACCCTTGAAGGGATGTCAGGAGGAAACTAACAATCAAATAACCCGAAGGGCATTGCCCTTCGGGTTTAAATTAAAATTATAAAAATGGAAAAATTAATTACAGATATAATGGGTTATAAAAGTGTTTTTGAGGACGGAGGCATTTTTAAGGAAATTGACAATTCTGATGAAAAGAGTTTATATATGAATGTAAAAATAGACACATCCATCAATCAGACACTTGTAAAAAACGAAAGGAATTCTACCAATGGGTTTTATTATCTTTATGATGGGACTTTTTTAGGGAATTATGGTGATTCTAAGGAAGTAGTAGTTTGTTCTAAAAAAGTGAATAAAGAAGACAAGAAGACTAAAAAGAAATGGCAGGAATACTTAATGCCCGTTAGATTGACAATAGAAAATGAGGAATTAATACATTTTGCGGCAAGTATTTATGGGGAGAGTTCAATAGGATTTGGAGTAGTTATTGAAAATGAGGTCTATGCGTTTGCTTCAACAATCGGAAATTTCAAAAGAGATAAATATCCAAATCTTACTTATCGTCAGGCACTTGAAAAAAATGGAGTGTATGCAGTTGGGAGTACTAATTACACAAACTTTAAAAATGAAAAAGATCGAAATTCAAAACCTAATATGAAACTGGCTATTCAAGCGGTAATCAAGGAACTGAAAGGAGGTGAATTCGATTATTCCTATGGGGCATATTATTGGGATGGAATTGACATTAAAACAGGGAAATGGGCAGAAGGGTTAAAATTTTCAAGTGATGACCATGACATATTCGGTATTAAGGACAATAAAAAAGAAGGTAAAGAATTTTGGAAGGATAAAAGAAAAAAAGATACGAAATATTTAAGAAGAAAATGGGAATATGCGTATATTACAACTATAGCATATTCAGGGGAAAATTCAAAAAAGAAAAATGAGCACTTTCCTTACTTTAAAGGTGATAATCAGAACCGAAATAGATTTGGAACTACATTTATGAAAGACCATCCTGATTTTAAAAAAATAATACCTAACCAAACACAAACTGATGATGAATAAAATAGCTTGCATATTTCTTATAATGATTGCTGTGGCTTGCCATAACAAAAAAGAAATAAAGATAAAACAGGATTTGAACATTAAGGAGT
This sequence comes from uncultured Flavobacterium sp., assembly GCA_945957245.1. GTDB lineage: Bacteria > Bacteroidota > Bacteroidia > Flavobacteriales > Flavobacteriaceae > Flavobacterium. The sequence continues at coordinate 3,827 of CAMFLD010000062.1, forward strand.
TTATCTCTAATTATAAATATTCAGAAAATACAACTGATAGCCTTTTGGTTAATAAAATAAGAGACCAAATAGATGTAGATTCTGGCAGGTATATCGTTTATAGATATGGATATCTTTTTAAAAGTAAATACAAATATATGGTTGTTTTAGATCAGGGAAGTAGTAATCTCTATTATTGGTTCAAGAAATCTAACACAGGATTTATAAATCTATTATCTACGGAAAGAAAATATCCTTTAAAGAAAGATTCTATTTATGATTTCAACAAAGATGGTTTAAATGATTTGGTTATTCATGAAAAAATTAATAGCAATAATTTAATTAGAGTTTCATTAATGGATATCAATGGATTGATAAAAAAGGAAATGATTTTCAATAATTATTATTCTTTAGGTGACAAAAGATTTATACTGGTTGTTCGTGATAATTCCCCAATAATAAAAATGCTCAAATGCGAATGGAAAGGGTCTGAAACAGATACAATTGAAAACCTTTCTTATGATTGGAATAATGGTAATAGAACAGTATATTATTTATTTAAGCAAAATTGTGGTTTTGAAATAGATGATAATGGAAACTACAAAGTAAACAAATCAAAAGTCGTAAAAGAAATGAAAAATTTGCCTGAAGATTATATCCACGCGCTAAATGAATTTTATCCGCATTTACTTAAGTCCAAGACATTAAACTAAGTGAAGGTGTAAGTAACCCCAATGCTAAAAGTGATGGGGAAATTTTTCTGGAAGGATTTGAAGATTTTGTTTTATATGCAGGAGCTGTAACAAGTTTGCCGTTACTAGCCAAAACTATTTTGACAAGTGGTCCTAAGGTACTGGCAAAATTAAGTCAGTTGGGGACTTCAACAGCAGGTGCCTCTATTAAGTTTGTTAAAACGGCAATGCTTAAGGTTGTTTTAGAAATTGAAATAGCTAATTTTACTAAAAATACCGTAAAGGATATTATTTTTGGAGTAGAAGCCCTTAAAGGGACTGGCATTAGCTTTAGCACAGCGGCAGCCTCCAGATTGGAAAAAGAGGGAGTAACCTTCATTAAAGCAATAAACAAGGACGGGAAAGTTGGGAATATTGCTGCCATTTATAAAGGGGAGGCCATAGCCAGCGGAACAGCCAAAGAAGTTAGGGAAACTTTAAAGGATTTGTGGACAGCTAGAGGAGTTAAGTTGACAGAGGCTTTGGAAGAACTTTATAAATTGATACCTAAAATTGAAGGAAGGTTTTGGACATGGGAAAATTTTATGGGTACAAAATTAAGTAAACCTTATCTTTCAGAAAAAGCTTTACTTAATAAGATTAATGAGATAAAAACTAATAACCAACTTGGAGTTAAAGGAAGCATTTCAGAAAAGTTATTCGAAGCAGAGGTTGGAGAAGAAATGTTTAAATTAGGTAAAAAGTATAATGATAAAGCAATTGATTTTGCTAATAAAGTAAACAAAAATAATGTAGGAGAAATTGATTATAGTTCTTATAAATACATTGTAGAAGCGAAAACTAATTTAGATAGTTATAAAAATCTAAAAGATTTACAAAAACAATTAGAAAGATACTTGCATAGATTTGCAAAAATAGAATCTAATTATTTAAACGCTCAAAATAAAACCGTGGTAGTGGTATATGAAACGGGTAAAATAGATAAAGTAAGAAAGGAATCTATAGAAATAATCAAACAGCTTAAAAATGATAGAGTTATTTTTGTAGATGGTATAGAAAACCTTAAGAAATTATATTAATTATGTCAATCAATAGAACATTTATAAGTAAAAAGTATATTAACAAAGGAGAAGTACTTAAAAGTATAGAAGAAATAGCGTTAAAACAAGGATTTAGAGTAGAGAAAGAAAATACCTATTCTAAATTAAGTCAAATTGATATTATAATTGACCCACCTAATGAAGAAGATAATTTAGTGTATAGGTCTTCTATTTGGATAATTTCTCAAGAAGAATTTCATATTGATAATATTCAACATAATGGAGAGGAGTATTATATATATATATATACAAATGAAACCTTTGATGACAATTGTGAATATAAATATTTTAATCATTTTATTCGCGAGTTTCTTCAGCTATATCCAGATATTTTAGTGGATAGTGGAAGTGGTGAAAATTTTGTGAGTATTAAAGAAATTTTAAATCAAAGTGAAAGAGTACCCAGTTGGATGTTGATGTACTAAAAAAGTAACATTTCAAATAGAATCTATAAAGCTGTCCAAAGAGTCAGCTTTATTTTTACTATCATGATTACGATTGAAGCAAGTATATTAGTTATGTTGAATGAAACACTAGAAGAATTTTACAAATCAAAATTTAAGTAAATAAATTATACAACTGAGGAAAATAAAATGAGTGAAACGATAATTTTATATACTGAGTATATATCCAAAGAAAAATTGCTTCCGATTATTTTTGAATTTGGAGCAAAAGCAGGTTTGGAGTTAGTCAGGTATTCTGAGAATATAACAAATCATGATGAAGATGTACAGTTTTGTAGAGAGGTTACAGAAACACTACGTCATTACATTTTATTTGATTTACTTACCAAAGAGCAATTTGAGAAATATAAAAAAGATTTTTTTATAATTAATAATAAGAAGTACTACTTGATTTTTGACATGAAACACAATCGAGACGTAATGGATAAAATAGGGGAATTTGTGTTGCTTCTTGCAAAATACTATCCCGATATAATAATGACCGAAGAAACATATACCGATTTTTACACAATGGAACGGATAGCCAAAGAAGGTATGCCATGGGTGATTGATAAAGAAGATTGGGATATATACTAAGTTGGATTCCAAATGGAAGCGAATAGTATTATATACTAAACAAGGCAGCGCGGATTTATAATCCGTGCTTTTCTATTTATTTAGGCACGGATTGCAAATCCGCACCATTGGGATGGTCAGACATATACAAAAGATATGAATTTATTAGCAGAGTTTAATTCTTTTAAATATTTAAATACAAAATGATCATGCTGTCAAAAAAAGAAATTATTAAAAAAGCAGAGAATTATGTTAAATCCATGGAAGAAGATGGAAAAGATAAATTTTCATTGCTTTATGATTTAATCATAGAAAAAGATTATGGGATTGTATTTTTTTATAATACTTTAAAATATTACAAAACCAAAAATGAAAAGTATAACATTTTAATAGGAAATGCTCCTTTCTTAATTGAATATAAATCAGGTAACATTATTGATTTTGGAACTTCAAGGGCCGAAGAATATTATATTAAGGAATACGAAGCAGGTAGATGGCCTGTAAAATAGAAAAAAAAGCTACTCTCGGTTAGTTTCCTCGACAGCACAGATTTATAATCCGTGCTTTTCTATTTATTTAGGCACGGATTGTAAATCCAAGTTATTAGGGATATACAAAAACACACATCTAAAAATATAGTGTTTTTCACATAAAAATATAGTATAATCCCTGACAGTTTTTTCTCAGAATGGTTGTAATATTGCAATACCCAATCAACAACTGCACATCAGTCGTTATTTTTAAATACTACTTCATAGAATTGAACAATCATAATCCCTAGGGATTTTATATAATTGTTTTTGCTTAATACCAACCCGAAAATACCTAACGTTTTCGGGTTATTTTTTGCCTCTAAGTTAATTTTAGTGAAACCCCTATTCATTATTAGTAAAAACCCTGATTCTTTTTCAAAGAATTAATAATAACTTGCTCATATAAAGTATAATAACTTTATGAATTCTACGTTTCAATAAGAAACGCGATAAACACAGGCATTCAATTAACAAGTAAGTATCAAGATAACATCTAAAAAATAACTAATATGCTAACACTGGGCCAATTAATCAATGCAACAAATTCTAAAGAAGAATATGCAAAAAAGTTTTATCCCTACATTTTGGAAACATTTGAAAAATATAACATCAATACACCCATAAGGCAACTTTGTTTTTTAGCCCAGGTTGGACATGAGAGCGGTGGCCTATATTATACCGAAGAAATTGCCAGTGGAGAAGCCTATGAAGGTAGAGCCGATTTAGGCAACACAGTAAAAGGAGACGGAAAAAGATTTAAAGGAAGAGGCCTGATACAAATAACAGGCAGAGCCAATTATTCCAAACTAAAAGACGCTTTTGGAGTTGACTTTATTGCTACACCAAGCTTACTTGGAGGCCTTAATGTAAAAAAATGCACCGGAGCCCAATTAAGAAATGCAGCCCTCTCCGCAGGTTGGTTTTGGGATTCTAAAAAGATAAATGCTATTGCAGACCAAATTGACATCAATAAGAAACTGTCAGCCGGAACAGCCAACAGAAACAATTTCATTAAAATTACAAAACTGATTAACGGAGGCGAAAATGGCCTCGAAGACAGACTTAGCAGATTCGTGCAGGGACGTCCTTATTTTACCACACAAATCTTTTAAACCAGTGCGTTTCAATAGAGAATCTGTGTAAACTCAAAGAACTTATTTAATCATTTATAAATTACCGATTATGTGGAAATTTTGGAACATTTGGAGAATCTTTGGAATCAAGGGAAAAGACGAACCAACCTCAGAACAACAACAGAGACAAAAAGATGCACTCGTCGATGAAAGAGAAAATAAAGCACTTGGGTTTATTGTGTTCATTGCCCTGTTGGGAATATTCGGCATACTTATTTATGTATACCAGGATTGGATTGGCAGAACTAAAATCATAAAGAGCTATGCCTATTCCATGTGTGCAACCCTGTTTTTTGTAGCCGGAGGTGTCTTTTGCTTTGCAAGCTCCATGGGGTTTCTGTTTGGCATTCCCAGATCAGCATCCACCAGTGAAGCCAAGCCAAACAAACATTATATCGGGAATGATAATTTGTTGCAGATAAGCGACTGGCTGACCAAAATAATCATAGGAGTCGGACTAACAGAACTCCATCAGATTCCTCCCGCACTCAAACGATTAGCACATTATATTACAGAAAACACCCATGTAGGAAACGAAGCCCTTTTACTATTTGTCATCATCTATTTTGGCTGTATCGGATTTTTATTTGGCTATCTCTGGACCAGACTCTATTTTATCAAAATGCTTAGTGACAGTGATATTGATGTCAATAATGATAACGATCAGACTACAGTTGAAGTCAAACCCTTTGAGGTTAAGCCTATTGAAGTAAAACCAATAGAGATTACGGTAAACGATGATAAAGAAGAAGACGAAGAATCAAAATAAGAATAACCGGCAATGATATACCAACCCGAAAATGACTTTGTGATTTTCGGGTTATTTTTTTACCTTCGCAGTGCTTTTTTAAAGATAGAAGTCTAATCACTTAACAATTAAAAATATGAGTCTGTCAGCCAAAATAATGGACGAAATGAAAAATGCCATGCGTGAAAAAAACACCGTAGCATTAGAGGCGCTTCGTGCCATCAAATCAGAAATACTGTTAGCCCAGACTGCTGGAGGTTCAACAGAAATTACCGAAGCAGACGAAATTAAAATATTACAGAAATTGGTTAAAATGCGTAAAGATAGTGCATCCATTTTCACAACGCAAAACCGTCCTGATTTAGCAGAACCCGAATTGGCACAAATTGCTGTTATTGAAAAATTCCTTCCGGAGCAACTATCCGAAGCAGAAGTAGAAGCTATCGTAGCCAAAATCATAGCCGAAACCGGAGCCTCAGGAATTGCTTCGATGGGTAAAGTAATGGGATTGGCATCAGCACAAATAGGAGGAAGTGCCGAAGGAAAAACCATTTCTACCATCGTTAAAAAATTATTGACATAAGCAGTCATTAAAAAGGCTGCGTAGTTCAACGGATAGAATGTCAGATTCCGGTTCTGATGATGGAGGTTCGAGTCCTCTCGTGGTCACGATTAAATAAAACAGTGAAGAAAATATCTGAGTTTACTCAAGTATTTTCTTCACTGTTTTGTTTTCAAAGCGGAGCTTTGGAGGAACTTGCGCAGCAAGAATCCTTTCATAACAATTCAGTCCAAGCTTGCTTGAGCATTTTTTTGGCTTTTGAAAGAGTTTCAAAGTTGTCAACGGCGGTTTCAGTTTAGCGGCTGCCAGTTTCAGTTTAGCGGTTGCCAGTTTCAATTATGCTGTCGGTGATTTCAATGTTGCCGTTGGCAGTTTCAATTATGCCGTTGGCGGTTTCAAAGTTGTCATTGGCGGTTTTAATTATGCCGTTGGCAGTTTCAAAGTTGCTGTTGGCAATTTCAGTTTTACTGTTGGTGGTTTCAATGTTGCCGTTGGTAGTTTCAGAGACGGAGACTGTCCAAAAAACTGTGTAAAGTCTATACTCTATACTCTATACTCTATACTCTATACTCT
>CAMFLD010000063.1 GCA_945957245.1 uncultured Flavobacterium sp.
GCTAAATGGTTGGCCGGAGAAATGTCAGAAACGGAATTGTCCGCTTTTGAAAAAACTCCTGAATATGCTACCTATGCCAAAATTGCCGCTTACTCCACGCAACTGAAAGCCCCCGATTTTGACTCTGATTCACTTTACCAAAAAGTAATTGAAGGTAAGGGAAACAAAGCAAAAGTGGTTCCTTTTTATCAGTCAAAATGGATGAAAATTGCAGCTGTATTTGTTATTTTACTCGGGCTTACATTTTTCTTCAGAAGTAATTTAACCACAACTGAAATTGCGGGAAATAGTAAAAGAACCAATTTCTCATTACCTGATAATTCGCAAATTACATTAAACAGCGGCTCCGAAATTGATTATAAAAAATGGAACTGGGATAACAACAGAACCCTGAACCTGAAAGGAGAAGCTTATTTCAAAGTTGCCCACGGTAAAAAATTCGAAGTAAAGACCGACATTGGAAGTGTAACCGTTATGGGAACCCAGTTCAATGTAAAAGCCCGTAAAAAAAGGCTCGATGTAACCTGTTACCAAGGTAAGGTAAGAGTGAATTATGACGGTAAAGAAGTAATTATTACCAAAGGGACATCGGTTACTTTTGATGACGACTTTTTCCAAAGGCTTAACTGTAGCGTTGAAAAACCAGAATGGACAACGGACAAAATTGCTTTTAATAAAGAAAAACTACAAACTATCATTGACGAACTCCAAAGGCAATACGACTGTAAAATTGTGTTGAACTGTAAAGAAAACAACCAACTTTTCACAGGAATTATGCCGTCAAATGATATAAAAACAGCTTTAGGCATAGTAACTTCTATTTTTCATCTAAAGATTTCTAAATTTGAAGATCAGAAAATTACTTTAGTTGATTTTTAATGCTGTCAAAAAAGAAGTTTTTTACATTACTGATTTCCTTCCTATTCTTTACGGCACACGCCCAACAGGATATGGAAGTTGTTGCGTTGAAAAATATTCTGGAGGAAATCAGCTCAAAAAACAACATAAAATTCAGCTACATAGATCAGGAGTTAAGCGTTTATGAAATTGTTCCTCCTAATGCAAATCTGTCCTTAAAAGAAAAGATTGCCTACATTGAACAAAAAACGGGACTCAAAATCAAGAAAATAAACGAAAACTATTATTCGGTTTACAATGACCGGAAACTCGATAAACCATTATGCGGATATTTATTGGACGCAGAAACCGGTTTACCCATTGAAAATGCAGTAATAAAAATACAAAACAGCAATGTGATTGTTTTTTCAAATGATAAAGGTTATTTTGAACTGCCGGTTTTTTCACAAAACCACATTGAAATTAACCATTTGAGTTTCGAAAAAAAAACCATCGCTCCGATTGAAATTTATACTCCGGATTGCCCTAAAATTAAGCTCACACCGATAGTACAGAAACTTGAAGAAGTTATTACCCAAAAATACTTAACCACAGGTATATCCAAAAAAGACGACGGTTCGCTCGAAATTAAGCCAATTAAATTCGGAATACTTCCCGGTCTTATTGAACCCGATGTGCTTCAGACAATGCAACAGATTCCCGGAATTAATTCGGCAGATGAAACGGTTTCCAACATCAATGTCAGAGGAGGTACACATGATCAGAATTTATTCCTATGGAACGGTATCAGAATGTTTCAAACCGGGCATTTCTTCGGATTGATTTCTGCCTTTAACCCGTCATTGGCACAAACTGTTTCGGTTACAAAAAATGGAAGTTCCGCATTTTATGATGACAGTGTATCAAGCCTTGTAGTGATTTCATCCCATCCCAAAACGGTTGATAAAACCCGTTCAAGCATAAGTTCAAATCTGATTAGCGCTGAGTTTTTTACCCAAATCAAAACTTCTGATAAAAGCAGTCTTACCATATCAGGTAGACGCTCCCTAACGGATTTTTTTGCATCACCTACTTACAAAAACTACCGGGACAGGATTTTCCAGAATACCGTGGTAACCAATTTAGAGAGCAATCAGACTATTGGTATACACACTGATGAAAAATTTTACTTCTATGATTTTACCACACAATACCAACAAAAAATTGGCTCAAGAAGTGAATTATCTGTTGATGCTATCCTGATACAAAATTCCTTAGCATTGAATCAGTTTAATTCCCAACTCAGCCGAAAAAGTGATTTGGGACAAAAAAACTTTGGAACAACCATCAACTGGAAAACAGATTGGAATCAAAAAAACACTACTCAAATGCAGGTATATGCTTCAAATTACCTGTTGTCCTCGTCCAATGAATCGGTTCAGAGCAGCCAGATTTTAGATCAGGAAAATAAAGTTACTGATTTGGGGATTCAGGTTAGGAATTCGCATTTAATTTCAAAAACTTTCAGTCTTAATAATGGGTATCAGTACGATGAAATTGGCGTAACCAATTTTGATGAAATCAATGCACCTTTTTTCTCCAGGAAAATCAAAGAAGTACTGCGGAACCATGCCTTGATTGCCGAAGGCATTTTCCAAAGTGAAAACCACAATACGATTTTAAAAACAGGCATCAGAGCCAATTATTTTGCCAAATTCAAAACCACTACTGTAGAACCCCGAATTCAATTCAGTCAGGCTCTGAACAAAAACATCAGGCTGGAAATCCTAGGGGAACAAAAAAGCCAGACGCTTTCACAGGTAATTGATTTACAGCAGGATTTCCTCGGAATCGAAAAAAGGCGTTGGACATTAGCGAACAACAGCACCATTCCTATCCAAAAAAGCAATCAGTTTTCGATAGGGTTCAACTTTAAGAACAAGGATTGGCTTATTACTCTGGACAATTTCTATAAAAAAATTAAAGGAATTACTACCAGCAGCCAAAGTTTCCAGAATCAATTTGAATTCACAAGATCGAGCGGCGATTATCGTGTGTTAGGTTCGGAATTTTTGATACAGCGGAATTTTGGAAAATTCTATAGTTGGCTGAGTTATAGTTTTAATGATAACAAATATTTTTTCGGAGCATTACAGCCAAATGAATTCATCAATAACTACGAAATAAAACATGCCATTTCGTGGGCAGGAATTTATGAATGGAAAAGCCTGAAATTTGCATTAGGATCAAAATGGCATACCGGAAAACCAATCACTACGCCACAATCGACTACTTTGAATGCTGATAATCAAATTGTATATAATTCGCCAAACAACTCTAAACTTAAAGATTTTTTTCAGGTGAATTTTTCAGCATCAAAGGATTGGAAACTTGACGGCAAAACCACATTACAAACCAATATTTCAATACTGAATCTGTTCAATTCCAAAAACAGTATTAACAAATTCTACCGGGTAAATTCAGCAGATAATTCTATTGTAAGTGTTGATACTTATGCGCTTGAGCTTACTCCAAACGTAAATGTAAAATTGAGTTTCTGATTACATTCTTTCAGGAACTTCAATGCCTAACAGGCCAAATGCCAATTTAATAGTTTCACCAATCTTTTTAGAAAGCTGCACGCGGAAGGTTTTCTTAGTCAGGTCCTGTTCCGGAAGGATAGGCACCGATTGATAAAACGAATTGTATTCTTTAACCAATTCGTAAATATAGTTGGCAATCAAAGCCGGGCTATGACTTTCAGCAGCATTTTGGATGATTTCAGGGAAAAGTTCAATTTGTTTCAACAATTCCTTTTCCTTTACATGAAGTTCAAGTGCTTCAACGGTTACATTCAGATCGAAATCGGTTTTTCTTAAAATAGATTGTATACGGGCATAAGTATATTGAATAAACGGCCCTGTATTTCCGGCAAATTCTACCGATTCTTCCGGATTGAATAATATCTATTTTTTAGGATCTACTTTTAAGATATAGTATTTAAGGGCTGCCAATCCGATCATTTTAAACAGCTTTTCTTTCTCTTCTTTGGAGAAGCCTTCCAGTTTACCTAATTCGGTTGTGATTTTCTCAGCTGTAACTGTCATTTCTTGCATCAAGTCATCGGCATCCACAACAGTTCCTTCTCTTGACTTCATCTTTCCTGAAGGAAGTTCAACCATTCCATACGATAAGTGGAATAAACTTTCAGCCCATTCAAAACCTAGTTTTTTGAGTATTAAAAATAATACTTTAAAGTGATAATCCTGTTCGTTCCCAACGGTGTAAACCATTCCTCCAACATCAGGATAATCTTTAACACGCTGTATTGCTGTACCGATATCCTGAGTCATATAAACAGCTGTTCCATCTGAACGAAGTACAATTTTTCTGTCCAGTCCTTCCGGAGTTAAATCAATCCAAACCGATCCATCGGGGTCTTTTTCAAAAATCCCTTTTTCAAGTCCAAACTGTACTACTTCTTTTCCCAGCAAATAAGTGTTGCTTTCGTAGTAATAGGAATCAAAATCAACTCCAAGGTTCTTGTAGGTTTCATTGAATCCATCATAAACCCACTGGTTCATGGTTTTCCAAAGTTCAATCACTTCAGGTTTTCCTGCTTCCCAATCGAGAAGCATTTGCTGCGCTTCCAAAATAATCGGAGCCTGTTTTTTGGCTTCGTCCTCAGTTTTACCCTGAGCCATCAGCTCTTTTACCTCAGATTTGTATTGTTTGTCAAATTCAACATAAAAATTCCCTACCAGTTTATCTCCTTTGAGATTTGAACTTTCCGGAGTCTGACCGTTACCAAATTTCTGCCATGCCAACATCGATTTGCAGATGTGAATTCCTCTGTCATTGATAATCTGGGTTTTGTAAACTTTTTTACCTGAAGCTTTAATTATTTCGGCCACCGAATATCCCAAAAGATTATTACGCACATGTCCTAAATGTAAAGGCTTGTTGGTATTTGGTGAAGAATATTCCACCATGATTGCTTTGTCGTCCGGATTGACAGCTTTAATTCCAAAATTAGAATCCGTCAATATTTCATTGAAAAACTGAACATAAAAATCGTCTGAAACTACAATGTTAAGGAAACCGGAAACAACATTAAAGCGAACGACTTCTTTGACATTATCGACAAGATAGGTTCCAATTTTGTTTCCTATTTCGACCGGATTTCCTTTGATAAGTTTCAATAAAGGAAAAACTACCATAGTAATATCACCTTCAAATTCTTTTCGGGTAATTTGAAATTCAACTTTTTCAATTGAAATATCAAACAGTTCCTGAACTGCGGTTTGTACTGGCAAAGTAAGAATTTGTGAAAGCTTCATGGTATTTTCTTTTGAGTGTGCAAAGATAAAACATTACTGCAGAAATTCAACAAAAACAATTCTTGATGCAAAATGTAAGATAAAAGAAATGCTAAATACATTATTTGTAAGTTTATTACTTAATATTATATAAAAATAATGCATTTCATCGACTTTATTTGCTTTTTACCGACTATTCTTTGAATATTTGTCTTGTCAAAATCCCCCCAAATTATGAAAAAGACACTACTATTAATCGCTATGCTATTTAGCTTCTTTGGCTTCAGTCAGCCACTGACTGTTAGTTCAACAAACTACACAGTACCTCAATTGGTAAATAACGTATTAATCAATTCGCCATGTGTATCGGCGACTAACATTACTTGGAGAACCGGAACAAATTTTGGTTCGTCAAACGGATTAGGTTATTTCCAAAACACCAATCCAAACTTCCCAATGCAGAGCGGAGTTGTTTTAAGTACCGGAAATATTCTGAATATCCCGGGACCAAATACTTCCCTTCTTAATGATGGTTCTGTCGGTTGGTCTGGTGATACTGACCTTGAAGCGACACTAGCAGCATCAGGTATCAGCATGGTTTCAAAAAATGCATCGGTGCTTGAGTTTGACTTTACGCCTATTTCCCCTAACTTTAGTTTTGATTTTATATTTGCTTCTGAGGAATATGGTAACTTCCAATGTTTATATTCAGATGCATTTGCATTCCTTTTAACCAACATGAACACCGGAGTAACTACAAACTTAGCTGTAGTTCCTAATACAAATTTACCGATTTCTGTTGTGACTATCAGGGATTTTCAATATAATTCTTCCTGTCCGTCAGTAAATCCACAATATTTTGGAAGCTTCAACGGTGGTTCTGCAGCTGCTGGTTCAGCTACGAACTTTAACGGGCAGACTAAAGTATTGACAGCTTCTTCTGTTTTGACCCCAAATGTACCTTATCATATAAAATTAGTAATTGCTGACAGAGCTGACCCACAGTCGGATTCTGCAATCTTCCTTTCTTCTGACAGTTTTAATATTGGTCAGGATGTTTTAGGACCGGATTTGACTGTTGCCAATAGCTCTGCATTATGTTTTGGTTCCAGCCACACACTAGCGACAGGTTTGGATCCTTCCAGTTATACTTTTACATGGAGTCATGGAGAAAGTGTTATACCTGGCCAAACAGGTCCAAATTTAACTGTTACAGAAGCGGGAACATATTCGGTCACTTATCATAACATTTTTGGAACTTGCGCACCCATTACTGATACCATAACGGTAGAATACAATCCTGAAATTAATTCCCCAAATCCCATCAATCTTTACAGATGTAATATGGGAACGCCAAATTACAACTATAACCTTGCCCAAAACACGCCTATTGTAACACAAGGTTTGCCAACCGGAACAACTGTTTCCTATTTTGCAAACTCGACTGATGCTAACAATAATAGCAATGCCTTGCCTTTAAACTACAACAGTCCAAGTGGAGCGACAGTTTATGCCAGAATCCAATTGCCCGGAAGTCCTTGCTTTACTGTTAAATCATTCCAATTGCTAACATCTCCTCCACCTGTAGCAAATCAGGCACCAAACATGTTGAGATGTACAAATACAAGTGGACAAAACACAGCATATTTCAATTTTAACCCTCAAACACCTATCGTTTTAGGCTCACAATCTTCAAGCATTTACAATGTTAGTTACTATACTTCATCCGTAAATGCTAATAGCGGAACCAATCCAATTGCTGACCCTTCTTACGGACTGTATGGAAACACTACTATTTATGTGAGAGTACAAAATATCAGTGACCCGACTTGTTATGCGATTTCAAGCTTTAATCTTATTGTAAATCAAACACCTCCGGTAGATGTGCTTCAAAATGTAATTGTATGTGATCATTATACATTGCTTCCACTTACTAATGGAAATTATTTCACAGAAATTGGCGGTGGTGGTATCCCAATGTATGCAGGCGATGTACTTACTGAATCTCAGACAGTTTATATATTCAACCAACCGGGTGGCCCTGGCACCTGTGCTGCCAATAGTTCCTTCCGTGTAATTATTGTTGATGAAAATGAGCTGACTCCAGATAACGTTTCAAGCTGTGGCAGCTATACTTTACCATCGTTAACGTATGGAAAATACTATACACTTCCCGGAGGTCCTGCCGGTGGAGGTACCGTGATTCCTTTTGGAACAACAATAACTACATCACAAACGATATATTATTATTTTACTACCACAACTCCTCCTGTCTGCACTGTTGATTCGAGTTTTAATGTAACCATTATAAATAATCTTGATGTTGGAACGTTCAATGATGTTTTTGAATGTACCTCCTACACTTTACCTCCATTAACCTTAGGTAATTACTATACGGGTACTGGAGGAACAGGAACCCAATTAGCTGTCGGAACCGCCATTACATCTTCACAGACAATCTATGTTTATGCGGCTACAACCGGTACAACAGTATGTTCTGATGAAGATAGCTTTAATGTAATTATTGGTATGCCGCAGCCTGCGGATATTAGCCAATGTAACGGTTATAATTTGCCAGCATTACCTATTGGTAACTATTATACAGGTCCGGCAGGTACCGGAACAATGATACCAGCAGGTACATTAATTGACTACAACACCACAATTTATGTATATGCTCCGGTAGCCGGTGGAGGACCTAACTGCACAGATAATATTCATTTTTCATTAACTTTTGCTCAGCCTCACATCGATACTTTACCAAATGTTTCTGTTTGTGAAACCTATACATTACCTTCAATAACTGATGGGGAATACTTTACCGGGGATCAGGGTTCGGGAACTCAATTGTATCCTGGCGATGTGATATTGACCACACAAACTATTTATATTTTCAAAAGGCTAAATGCAGCCTGCTCCAATCAATCGAGTTTTACTGTGACTGTAAATCCAATTCCCGCCATTGATTCACGTTCTGATATTGACATTTGTGACCAATATGTACTGACGCCATTGACTGTTGGAGATTATTATACCGGACCAAATGGTTCTGGATCATTAATTCCTAGTAACACGGTAATAACTAACTCGCAAAGAATATATATTTATGCCATAAGTAATTCGACGCCACAATGTAGTGCTCAAAACAGTTTCCAGATAAACATTTTTAGCACCACTGCGGATTCGTCACCAAATATTACAGCTTGTGATACCTATACTCTTCCGGCATTGACTGCCAATAACGTTTATTATACGCAGTCAGGCGGACCTACCGGTACAGGAACGGTAATAGCTCCCGGAACTGTAATTACAACGTCACAAACTATTTATATTTTTAAAGAATCAACTATCAGAACTTCGTTTTCTTGTGTTGATGAGACTTCATTTACTGTAACTATCAATAATACACCAGTTTTAGCTCCTATTGCTAATGTCAAAGCATGTAATTCGTATACTTTGCCTCCTTTGACTTTGGGTAATTATTACACAGGAACGAATGCTTCGGGAACAATGTTAAATGCCGGTGATGTACTGACAACCAATCAAACAGTTTACGTTTATGCGCATTCTGCAACTTCACCTGATTGTTGGGCAGAAAGAAGTTTTAATGTAACGATATTCAATGTAGATACTTTGCCGAATGTAACAATCTGCGAAAATTATACACTTCCTACTATTGCAATAGGAGGATTCTATACTGGTCCTAACGGAACAGGAACGCATTTGTCTGCTGGCTCAGTAGTTAATACATCATCAACAATTTACATTTACGCGACTTCTCCGTTTTCACCAAGCTGTAGCGATGAAAGTTCTTTTACTGTAACTATAATAAATGCACCAGTGGTGAATCCGGTTCCAGTAAATTTAAGAACTGTATGTGATGTAGATGGGACTAATGATGGTGTAACCTCATTTAATCTGGCTACTTTAAATGCAGCAATACTTGGTTCTCAAACGGGTCCTGAGTTTTCAGTTACTTACTATGAAACTGCTTCAAATGCAGCTACACAGACGAGTCCAATAACCAGCTCAACATTGGCAACAGTTTGGGCTAGAGTTAGTAATTCATTGGCTCCTAACTGCTATGATGTAAATTCAATAGCTATTATTGTTAACAAATTACCAGAGCCTACTCCAGCTGACGGAATTGTTTGTATCGATTCTGAAACCGGCCATCTTTTAAATCCATATATTATACACAGTAACCTGCCAACAGCAATGTATCATTTTGTTTGGACAGATGCGAGTGGAGCCACTGTAGGAACATCTGGCAATTATCAGGCGGTACTGCCGGGAGTATATTCTGTTGTAGCTACCAGCAACTTAACGGGCTGTGTTTCTCAACCGGCCAGTGCTACAGTAATACCTTCTGAACCAGCAATAGTTACGTACGAAACAAGCGATGATTTTTCTGATAGCCAATCAATTACAGTCACTGCTACCGGTCAGGGAAATAATTTTGAATATCAGTTGGATAATGGTCCTTTTCAGGATAGCAATGTCTTCGATAATGTTTCATCAGGTATGCACACAATAACTGTAAGGGATAAATATGGTTGTGGAAGTACTACAATTCAGGCTTTAGTAGTAAACTATCCTAAATATTTTACTCCAAATAATGATGGTTATAATGATTCCTGGAATATCAGGGATTTATCAAACCAACCGACTGCTTTGATTATTATCTATGACAGATACGGTAAAATGCTGACACAAATAAAACCAAGCAATAGCGGCTGGGACGGAACATACAACGGCCATTTAATGCCTGCAGATGATTATTGGTTCAGCGTTTCTTATACAGACGAACATCAAACGCCTCGTGAATTTAGAGCCCATTTCGCT
>CAMFLD010000064.1 GCA_945957245.1 uncultured Flavobacterium sp.
ACATTATCATCCATCCCTCCTATTTTCCGTCAATGAGTCATTTTGTGGCCATTGCGCAAGCAGATATCGTGACGTTTGAAATGGAAGATAATTTCCAGAAACAAACGAACCGCAACAGGATGTATATTTACAGTCCAAATGGTTTACAGTTGCTGAATGTGCCTGTTAAACATAACAAGGAAAGGCATCAACGAATTAAGGAAGTTAGGATTGAAAATGATTTTGGCTGGCAGAAACAACATTTCAAATCTCTGGAAGCAGCTTACAGAACATCACCATTCTTTGAGTATTTTGAAGATGACATTGCTCCACTTTTCGAAAAAAAACATAATTTCCTAATGGATTTGAACCTCGAAACGATGTCGGTAGTTTCGAAATGCCTGCGATTGGAATTTGATTATAACGAAACCTCGGAGTACTTCCATGAGATAACTGATAAAACAGATTTAAGGAATCTGGTAAACGGAAAAAAAGATATTTCGGTTTTTGAACCTTACACACAGGTTTTCGGAGAGAAACACGGATATCTCAACAACCTTTCTATTTTGGATTTGTTATTCAACGAAGGACGTTATGCCTTAGATTATCTGAAGAAACAGCAATTAACTAGTTTATAAAGCTAAGACGGGTCATTACGGGGAAGTGATCGGAGTTTTCAAATTTGGTAAACGTCTTGAAACTTTTCACCTTCATATTTTTACTGGCAAAAATATAGTCAATCCTTGCCGGGTAATACTTGAATTTATACGTTTGTCCAAAGCCGGTTCCTGCTTCCTCAAAGCAGTCATTCAAATCTGATTTGATTTGACGGTAAACATAGGAAAACGGACTGTTATTCATATCCCCACAAATTATCATTGGGTAAGGACATTCCTTTTTATGTTTTGCCAAAATATCAGCCTGTTGTTCCTGCTTTTTAAAGGCCTCGCGTATACGTCCGAACAATTGTTGTGATTTGCTCTGATTGATGGCATCAACATGCTCAGAAATCTCATTGACATCAGGAGAAATCTTAATTGACTGAAGATGGATGTTGTAAACACGAATGGTATCTTTTCCTTTCTTTATATCAGCATAAATTACATTATTACCTGCTGTTGGAATTTTGAAATCGCCCGAATCAAAAATGGGATATTTGGAAAAAATAGCCTGTCCGGTTTTGATTTGCTCCCCTTCCATAAAAACAGCTTTATACTTGTATATTCTCAAATCGACTTTGGCATTTTCAGAATACTCCTGAATACATAAAATATCAGGGTTTTGGTCGTTAATAAAGCTTAGTATATTCCCTTTTACGTTGTCATCTGCCAGCCAGTCAAAAAGATTGAACAAACGAACGTTATAGCTCATAACAGTAAAATCCTTTTCTTCACTTTCTAAATCATGGGAAGAGAATTTATAAAACTTATTGATAAAGGTAATCCCTAGAAGCAACACCAAGCCTGAAAGTACCACCTGACGTTTTAGCTGTAACAGCCAATAAATAAAAAAAAGTGCATTCAGGATTAAGAAAAGTGGTAAAATAAGGGTAAGTACCGAAAGCAGCGGAAACATCTTAGGAGCCAGAAAGGGCAAAATATAAGCAATGAAAGTCAATACAGTAATCACCATATTGAAAACAAACATCATCTTATTGAACCACGATAATTTTTTCATCTACTATTGCTGTGACTATTTATTTTCCAGCTTTGAAAAGGAATTCTTTCTCTTCAGCAGTAAGGCTGTCGTACCCTGATTTGCTTATTTTGTAAAGGATATCGTCAATCTGCTGTTGTGTTTTATCTTTAACAACAATCTTACTTTGTTTAGATTGTTCATTAGCTGATTTGGCAACCGTTCTTTTAGGATTTACATGCACTTTTTTGAAAGGAGTTGACGGTTTGCTTGAAAATATAGATGCGAAAAAATCTAATACTGAAGAAACTATCTTACTCAAATCGGTACCATTCTGCAACAGTTTGATGTAAATATAACCAAAAAGCGCTCCGCTCAAATGAGCTACATGTCCGCCTGTATTATCTAATCGGATTTGAAGTAAATCCAGCAAAATCAATATTGCGGTAACGTGCCATAACTTTACATTTCCAATCAACAACAATCGAATTTCCATTAACGGCTGATAGGTTGTTGTTGCAACTAATAATGCCATAATAGCTCCTGAAGCTCCAACCATAGTCGAAACCCTTCTAAAAAAATAAAAGCTCAGCACAAACAATAAGCCTGCAAAAACAGCACTTAAAAAGTATAATCCCAGATACTGCTTTTCGGTGAAGAATGTCAGGAACAAACGGCTGGCAAAGTTCAGAACTATCATATTGAAAAAAAGATGCAGGAAACCAGCATGGAAAAAAGCATAGGTAAGTAAAGTCCAAGGTCTTGTCAAAACAATAACAGGATCTGAAGTAATTTCCAACCAATCCGGAAATTCAAATACGCCTAATTCAAATTTGTAAAAAACAAGCGATATAAGGAAAAGACCAACATTCCAATAAATTAGTTTATTGGCTATGCCTCCTATCCGATACTGCATTTTTATATCATCCCAAATGCTGCTCATAACTTAATTCCAACGATTATGTTTAAACATTTTTCTTTTCCAATACCACATCATCAAAAACCCGGTCAGGGCACCTCCAACGTGGGCAAAGTGGGCAATGCCTGTTCCTCCGACTCCAAAAATAGAGTTTCCTTTAAATCCTAAAAACAAATCAACTGCAATAAGTCCCGGAACAAAATATTTGGCTTTTACCGGAAACGGAATAAACATAATCTGGAGTTCTACCAAAGGAAACATAAAAGCAAAGGCCGTAAGCAATCCGTAAATAGCGCCTGAAGCTCCTAGAGAAGGAGCGTTATAAGCATCGTACATATTTCCCAACACTTCAGAATCAATAGTCCCCGGAACATTACTAAGTTTAGCGGTATTTAAAAAACTACTTGTCTGATCCTGTAATCCTAATTGTTGCAAATGCTCAACTCCAAGGTGAAATTGATAATATCCGAATAAGGTATGCAACGCTGCTGCTCCTAATCCGCAGGTAATATAGAAAAACAGGAATCTTTTGCCTCCCCAATAATGTTCCAACGGACTTCCAAAAGAAACCAAAGCAAACATATTGAACAGGATATGCGTAATCATAATTGGGTTCGAATTATAAATAGGGGCATGCATGAACATGGCTGTCAACGGTTGCCAAAACCTGAAGTGGGGATTTGCCGGGTAATATTCAGAAAACAACTGATAGGCAAGGTCTCCCACAATATTGGAACCTATGAAAAATATAATATTGATAATCAGTAACTGCTTGACAGTTTCGGTCATTCGCATCATAAGCTGAATTTTTTATCTAAATCTTCCACACTCATCGTGATGAAAGTTGGTTTATGAAATGGGGATATATTGGGTTCTTTACAGGCAAAAAGGTTATGCACCAGATTCTCCTGTTCTTTTTCATTTAAATAAGTTCCGGTTTTTACCGCAAGGCTTTTCGCCATGGATTTGGCAATAGTATCATTTTGTGAAAAACTATTATCCGGAATTCCGTCTTCAAGGTCACTCAATAATTCCTCAAGAACTATTGAAACTTCACTTTCAGAAACATTTACCGGAAGCCCTGAAATCATAACGTGGTCTTCATTAATCGCTTCAAAAATAAAGCCTGTATTCTCCAGAGACAATTTTAGCTCTTCTAACAAGCTGATTTCGTTTGAAGAATAATATAACTGTAACGGGAATAACAACTGTTGGCTTGAAGCCTGATGCACGGTCATGCTGGTCAGGAATCCTTCATACAAAATACGTTCATGCGCACGCTTTTGATTGATAATCACCATTCCTGATTTAATAGGACTTACAATATATTTTTTGTGGATTTGATACGTACGTTTAACTTCCTGCTCTACTTCATTTTCTTCAAATAACGAAGCGGTAACCTCATCGTTTTCAAAAGTCATTTCAGCTATTTCCTGTCCGGCCTGCTTTAAACCAACATACAAACTCTCCCAATTGGGCTGCGCTTCAGGTTTTTTATAGCTGGAAGATGCAGTAAAGGATTTACTTGGTTTATCTTCTGCAAATGGATTATAAGTCCTGTCCACCTGAATTGTCGGATATTCAGCCTCCTTATTTTGGTATTGATAAGGAGTGTCCAAATTAGGGTCACGGTCAAAATCCAATACCGGTGCCACATTAAACTGCCCAAGACTATGTTTGATAGAGGAACGCAAAATAGCATACAAAGCATGCTCATCGTCAAACT
This sequence comes from uncultured Flavobacterium sp., assembly GCA_945957245.1. Lineage (GTDB taxonomy): Bacteria > Bacteroidota > Bacteroidia > Flavobacteriales > Flavobacteriaceae > Flavobacterium. The sequence continues at coordinate 4,260 of CAMFLD010000064.1, forward strand.
TGATTTCCGTTTTAGTCGGATGAATGTTGATATCAATGGAATGAGGTGGCACATCAAGGTATAGGAAATAACTAGGCTGTGCGCCGTCTTTGAGCAAACCTTCATAAGCAGCCATTACAGCATGATGAAGATAACCGCTTTTGATGAATCGGTCATTAACAAAGAAAAACTGTTCTCCCCTATTCTTTTTGGAAAATTCAGGTTTGCCAATAAATCCCTGAAGGTTCACGATTTCGGTTTCTTCTTTTACAGGAACCAGTTTTTCGTTGGTTTTACCTGAAAAAAGGTTTACAATCCGTTGCCTTAAATTGGAAATCGGCAGATTAAACATTTCGCTGCCGTTGTGGTACATGGTGAAATGAATTCCGGGATGCGCCATAGCCACCCGTTGGAACTCATCAATAATATGACGTAATTCTACCGTTTCTGATTTTAGGAAATTACGTCTGGCCGGAATATTGAAAAACAAGTTCTTCACTGCAAATGAAGTTCCTTTGGGCAAAACGGCGGGTTCTTGGGATACAAACTTACTTCCTTCGATGATAATATGGGTTCCTAATTCGTCCTGCTCCTGTTTGGTTTTCATTTCCACGTGGGCAATCGCTGCAATTGAAGCCAAAGCTTCTCCACGGAAACCTTTCGTATTCAGCGAAAATAAATCTTCCGCATGACGGATTTTAGAAGTAGCATGACGTTCAAAACACAACCTCGAATCGGTAATGCTCATTCCTACGCCATTGTCAATTACCTGAACTAATGATTTACCTGCATCTTTGATAATCAGTTTAATATCAGTTGCTTTGGCATCCACAGCATTTTCCAATAATTCCTTCACTACAGAAGCAGGTCTTTGGACAACTTCTCCAGCAGCAATCTGGTTAGCAACATGATCAGGAAGTAATTGAATTATGCTCGACATATATAGTATTCAGTGTTCTGTAATAAGTATTCCGAAGGTAGCAAATTTAAGCAAAAACCAGCGGCAATTTTACTTAATAATTCGCTAAAAATAAAAACCTGAACACAAAGGAACAGGTTGCTGATTTATCTCAAAAAATAAATGCTTTTTTAGCTTGTCTTCTTTCTTAAATCTGCCATTTTTATGGCGGCAATAGCCGCTTCAGTTCCTTTGTTTCCGTGTTTTCCTCCGCTACGGTCAATGGACTGCTGTTCATTATTATCGGTCAACAGGCAAAAAATAACAGGTACATCTGTTTTTATATTTAAATCTTTAATGCCTTGGGTTACGCCTTCGCATACAAATTCGAAATGCATCGTTTCCCCTTTAATGACGCATCCAATAGTAATTACCACATCAACTTCCTGAGTAGCAATCATACGCTGGGCTCCGTAAACTAATTCGAAACTTCCGGGTACATTCCATCTAATGATATTTTCGGGAAGAGCTCCACAATCTAAAAGTGCGGCTTCGGCTCCGGAATAGAGTCCGTTTGTAATATGGTCATTCCATTCGGAAACTACAACTCCAAATCGGAAATCCTTTGCGTTAGGAAGGTTATTTTTATCGTAGTTAGATAAGTTTTTATTTGCTGTTGCCATAAATTTATTCTTTAAAATAAAAGAGGATTAAAGATACAATCCTTAATCCTCTTTCAAAATATTTTTTGATAATTATTGTGCTAATCCAATCAAAGCTTCGATGCCTTGTGCTTCTAACGAACCTTCAAAGTTATCTTTGATGTCGTTGAAATATTTTAATGCATCCGCTTTATTTCCAATCGCTAAAGCAGTTTTACCTGCTTTTAATAAAAATCTTGGTCTGGTCAATTCATTTTTATTAGCATCAGCGGCTTTAATGTAATATTGTAACGCTTCTTTTGATTTGTTTTGCTCTGCATAAGCATCACCGATAGCTCCAATAGCTAAAGTGCTGATCATTGTATCATCCGATTTAAATTTCTCTAAATACGTGATGGCCTCAGCATATTTTTTAGTATTCAAATAAGCTATTCCAGCCATGTAGTTAGCCAGATTAGCCGCATCGCTTCCTGAGTATTCATCGGCAATTTTCAACACACCGAATTTACCTTCAGCGCCATTCAAAACCAATTTGAATAATGAGTCTTTTTTAGTACCTGTCGCATCATCAACAGCTAATTTGAAGTTTTGCTGTGCTACAAATAATTCGTTAGCTGCTTCTTCCTGTTTAGGTTCTGCAATAAATTTTTGGTATAATAAATAAGAAACAGTAGCCAAAGCAACAACTGCAAGGAAACCGATAATAGCTTTTTGATTTTTGGCAACAAAATCTTCTGCTTTTGAAGCGGATTGGTCTAAGGCATCAAATGCCTTTGCCGTTGTGCTATCCTTTGCATCAACATTAATATCTTCTTCGATAAAATTGTTATCTACTTTTTCTACTTTTTCTTTTGGTGCTTTATATCCTCTTTTGTTAAAAGTTGCCATCTATTTTTAATTTAGTGTGCGCAAAAATAAAATTTTTATTCAAACCTTCACAAAAAAAATCGATTTAATGTTTAATACTGTCGAAATTATCCGGATTCGGCAAAAAACTTAGGGCTGCTTTACTTAAATAACGCTTAAAGAAAGTTTTCAAAAGCTGTTTATGTCGATAATTTTAAATAATTTGCACCGCCTAAGCTCAGGGCACTAATTTTAAACAAGACTCAGGTTGTTTTTAAAGCGGATTTCATTACTTAATTACAAAAATTTCTCTGAAGTTACCTTCGAACTGGATTCAAAAATCAATTGTTTCGTGGGTAAAAACGGTATGGGGAAGACCAATATACTGGATGCCGTTTATCATTTGGCCAATGGCAGAAGCTATTTTAATCCACTGGCGGTACAGAATATCCGTCATCATGAGGATTTTTTTGTAATTGATGGCGAATTTGAAAAAAACGGGAGAACGGAGCAGATTTTGTGTAGCCTGAAAAAAGGACAAAAGAAAGTCCTGAAGCGCAACGGCAAAATTTACGAAAAGTTCTCAGACCATATTGGGTTTATTCCATTGGTCATTATTTCTCCGGCTGACCGGGATTTAATCGTTGACGGCAGTGAAACCCGAAGGAAGTTTATGGACAGTGTAATATCGCAACTGGACAGTGCTTATCTTCAGCAACTGATACAATACCAAAAAATCATCAGCCAAAGAAATGCTTTGCTGAAGTATTTTGCGCTCAATCATGTTTTTGAAAATGAGACATTATCTATATATAATGAACAACTGAACGCATTGGGTCAGGCAATTTTTGAAAAAAGAAAAGCCTTCTTAAACGATTTTATTCCAATATTCAATCAGTACCATCAGGAGATTACCAACTCAGCCGAAACAGTCCAATTAGTTTACCAAAGTGATTTGTTTGAAAATGATACGCTGACACTTCTGGAACAAAACCTTTCCAAAGACCGCGCATTACAATATACTTCTGTAGGCGTCCATAAAGATGATTTGTCATTTGAAATAGACCATCATCCTATTAAGAAATTTGGATCACAGGGACAGCAAAAATCTTTCCTTATTGCGCTTAAACTGGCTCAATTTGATTTTGTCAAAAAACAAAGCGGTGAAAAGCCCATCCTATTATTTGATGACATTTTTGATAAACTCGATGAATTTAGAGTAAGCAAGATTGTGGAAATGGTAAACAACGAAGAATTTGGTCAGCTTTTTATTTCCGACACCCATCCTGAAAGAACCGAAAACATAGTAAAAACAACCCATCAGAGTTATAAAATATTTAATTTGTAATGTGATGTTATTTTGTAATTTAGCTGAAAATTAAATGTTAATGAAATCTAAAATTTTCTCTTTATTGCTGCTGGTTTTTTTAACTACCGGCTGTCATAGTCAAACTTCAAAAAATGTTCATACAGTTGATACCAATGCGTTTGCTGAAAAGCTTAAGAATACTAAAAATCCTCAGTTGGTGGACGTAAGAACACCCGAAGAATATAGTACGGGACATATCGATAATGCCAAGAACATCAATTGGAATGGCAATGATTTTGTAGCCAATGCCGAAAAGCTGGACAAATCAAAACCGGTTTTTGTGTACTGCAAAGTTGGAGGCAGAAGTGCCCAGGCTGCTGATAAACTTGCCGGAATGGGCTTCACCGAAATTTACAACCTCGATGGCGGCATTATGAAATGGAATGCTTCAAAAGGGAATGCTCCTATTAATTCTAAAATTATTGGAATATGCGATCAGGAATATGGTGAGCTTATCAAATCAAGCGACCGTGTTATGATTGATTTCAGCGCCAAATGGTGTGCTCCATGCCAAAAAATGAAGCCTTACCTGATAAAACTGGAAACCGAATTGAAGGATAAAGTCAAAATTGTACGATTTGATGCTGATGAGAATCAGACTATTGTTCAACAATTAAAACTTACCGGACTGCCTACCATCATTGTTTACGAAAAAGGAAAAGAAGTATGGCGTAATACCGGATATATCGCTGAAGAGGATTTAAGGAAGCATCTTTAAATAATATTCTAAACACCAGTGCATCTGATGAAATCATTTGAAAAGATTCAAACTCTTCTACCCCTTGCCTACCTCTATCTGGTCGTTCTTGGTGTAATAAAAGAAAGTGTTTGTTATTATCAACTGGGAATTAACATTCTGAAATATTCCTCAATCATGGATGTTTTGCTTAGTCCGATAAGCGTAATTACCATTCACCCATTAGTGACTTTGATATTTATAGCACTGTTTGCTTACCCTTTTTTTCAACAAAGAATGTTTATTAAACATCATAATAAAAAATGGGCTAAATATGTTTTTGGAATTAAAAAAGAAGATTTCAATGTAGAAGATGAAGCCTCTAAGGATTTTTTATTCAACAAGCTGATTTTGTCAATTGCCTATATTTATCTGAGTTTATTTATCGGTTTTGGATTTGCGAAAGGAAGAACGATGTATGATGAAATTACTGAAAACAAATTATCTTATCAGGACAAACTTTATTTCAACACCGGTGACAGTAAAAATGTTTATTTAATTGACTCCAACAGTGCTTACTATTTTTACATTCCGGAAGGCAGTCACAACATTGAGATTGCTCCTGTAGGCTCAGTGAAATTTTTTGAAATGATAAAAAATAAAAGACTTAATCCAAAGAAAGACTAAATATGTTAACGAAAGAAGCTGTTCAGTTTATGGCTGACTTAGTAGCCAATAACAATACCGATTGGATGCATGCCAATAAAAAAAGGTATGAAAATTTTAAAAAAGATTACCACAATTTCATTGCTTCCATTTTGGCAGAGATGAAGCCACTGGACAACAAACTGGATTCGCTGGAAGTCAAAAACTGTACTTTTAGAATTAATCGTGATATTAGGTTTTCTAAAGACAAATCCCCTTACAAAACAAATATCGGCGTTTGGATGTCACAAAACCTGAACCGTAAGAATGCTCCCGGCTATTACATTCATTTTGAAAAAGGTAACTCCTTTATTGCCGGAGGATGCTGGTGTCCTGAACCCCATGAACTAAAACAGATACGTAAAGAAATTGCTTTTTTCCACGAAGATTTGGACGCCATAATTAATGATAAAAAATTCAAATCCGAATTTGGTGCCCTTACCCGTGATGAAAATTCGGTACTCAAAAAAGCACCAAAAGATTTTGAACCTGATCATCCTGCTATTGAATTCCTCAAACTGAAAAGCTTTACCGCTTCGGAAAAAATTGATGATAAAATCTTTTTGGATAAAGATTTCAGCAAAATTATTG